>URND01000018.1 GCA_900549105.1 uncultured Eubacteriales bacterium | reverse complement strand
GGCGCGGGTAAAAGCCGATCTTATGCTATCCCGAATGCCTTAAACTGCGGCAGCTGTTCTCTGGTTATCTGCGATCCAAAGAGTGAAATCCTGCGAAAAACAGGCGGTGCGCTCAAAGCAAACGGATATGAGGTGCGAGTGTTTGATCTATTAAACCCCGACGCCTCCTTTTGCTATAACCCCCTTGCTTATGTGCGGGATGACAAGGATGTTCTTCGCCTCATCGAAACCCTCATCCAGTCGACTACTCCGCCCGGAGCACAGAGCACGGACCCTTTCTGGACGAAATCCGAAACAGCGCTTTTGCAGGCGCTGGTGCTGTACCTGATGCATGAAGCACCGCCGGAGGAACAGAACTTCGCCATGGTAATGGAAATGCTGGCGGCAGCGGAAGTCCGGGAGGAAGATGAGGAATATGAGTCTCCCTTGGATATCCTTTTCGCAAGGCTTGAAATGCGGGACCCGGAGAGCATTGCCGTGAAGCAATACCATGTCTTTAAGATGGGAGCCGGAAAAACTCTGAAATCTATTTTAATCAGTGTCGGCGTCCGCCTCTCTGCTTTTAATCTGCCACAGATCGCAAGGCTGACCTACACCGACGACCTCCATCTGGAAGAAATGGGCGAAAAGAAGATCGCCCTGTTCTGCTGTATCCCGGACAGTGACAAATCCCTCAACTACCTTGTGGGCATGATTTACGGGCAGCTCATTCAGACACTCTATTTTGTAGCCGACCGCAAATACAAAGGCAGGCTTCCTGTGCCGGTCCATCTGCTGATTGACGAAGCGCCGAATATCGCCCTGCCTACGGATAACTTCCTACCTTGGCTTTCCACCATGCGAAGCCGCAATATCTTCTGCAGCTACATCGCACAGAATATGGCGCAAATCAAGGCATTGTTCAAGGAACAGTGGGAATCGCTGGTGGGCTTGTGTGATGAGTTTCTCTACCTCGGCGGCAACGAGAAGGAAACCCACAAATATGTTTCCGAGCTCATGGGCAAGGAAACATTGGATACCAACACCTATGGTCACAGCCGTGGAAGAAGCGGCAGCTTTAGTGTCAACGACCAGCAGACAGGCCGGGAACTCTTAACGCCCGATGAAGTCCGAATGCTGGATAACCGCAAAGCCATTCTTTTTGTAAGGGGTGAAAGGCCCATGCTGGATGACAAATACGACCTGATGCATCACCCAAACATTCGCCTGACAGAGGATGGCGGCGCTGCGCCCTACGACTACACACATGCGAAGGACGCCGCAGACGATCTCGATTATTCCCCGGACCAGTATGAGGATTTCGAACTGCTGGAACCGGAGGATTTTCTCAAACCATAATAATTTACATGAAATTGGAGGAACGCTTCTGAATAAGTTTCTGAAAAAAATTGGTTCTTTGACGAACCGCAAAAAGGACAATAAACCCACCAATGCTCTGCCGCTTGGTAAAAAGGGACGCCTTGGATTTTCCAGCTATGCCGCTGTAGTATTGTGTGCCTGCTGCCTTTCCACTACTGCCTTTGCAGCCAGCGGCGATCCTCTCGGAGTAGTAAACAACCTTTCCACATTCATTTTCTCCCTGATTCGTGCCATCGGTATGATCCTGCTGGGCTGGGGTGTCGTACAGGTCGGCCTGTCCTTCCAGAGCCATGATCCCTCCCAGCGTTCGCAGGGTTTCCTCACCTTGGCCGGTGGGCTGGTAATCACCTTCGCCAAGGAAATCCTTGACCTTATCACCGCCTGATTTTCTGTTTTCCAGCAAAGGGAGCGTCCGCATTGGGCACTCCCTCATTTTTTCAGATAGGAGGTGACCAGCCGGAAACTGGATCATAGACAACTTAAATTCAGCGCTGGGTACATGGAATGACAAACTGGCTGAAATCTGGACACTGCTTACCCAAGACCCCGCCACTTTCAAGGGCGGCGGGATCTGGCAGGTTATGCTGGATATTAACGGGGCGCTGAAAGCCATTGGGTATGGTTTGCTGGTACTGTTTTTTGCGGTTGGTGTCGTTAAAACCTGCGGCTCTTTTACCGATGTAAAACGCCCGGAACACGCTTTAAAATTGTTCATCCGCTTTGCTTTGGCGAAGGCTGCTGTAACATACGGACTTGATTTGATGCTTGCTGTATTTAAAATCGTACAAGGAATCATTTCCACCATTATTACCCAATCGGGTTTGTCAGGAAGCAGCGGCACCACACTCCCGCAGGAAATCATCGATAAAATCAATAACGTAGGATTTTGGGACAGCATCCCTTTGTGGGCGGTAACCCTTTTAGGCGGTCTGTTTATTACAGTGCTGTCCTTTATCATGATTTTAACGGTTTATTCCCGTATGTTTAAACTCTATATGTACACAGCGCTTGCGCCTATCCCTCTCTCCAGCTTTGCGGGAGAGCCAACCAGCAATGTGGGCAAGAACTTCCTGCGTTCCTATGCCGGGGTATGTTTGGAAGGGGCCATCATCGCCCTTGCCTGTATCATCTTTTCCGTTATGGCGGCTTCTCCGCCAGCGGTCGATCCTAACGTCTCAGCGGTAACCGCCGTATG
This sequence comes from uncultured Eubacteriales bacterium, assembly GCA_900549105.1. Classification (GTDB taxonomy): domain Bacteria; phylum Bacillota; class Clostridia; order Lachnospirales; family Lachnospiraceae; genus Frisingicoccus. The sequence continues at coordinate 31,281 of URND01000018.1, read as the reverse complement.
GAGTTATGTAGGCGAGCTCATTTTTAACCTTTTGGTTTTAGTAGGAGCTGTGCGGATGAGCGACCGGATCGTCAAGGAATTGTTAGGTCTGTAAGGCCGTGAAAGGAGTGAAGCAATATAGAAGTAAAAGTACCAAAGGAAATCCGGGATTATCAGGAGTCCATCTTTTTTGGACTTTCCACCCGACAGTTTATCTGTTCCCTGCTTGCAGTAGGGGTAGCAGTCGGTCTGTATTTTGGTTTGCGCCCGCTGATTGGCAGCGAAGAAGTTGGTTGGATGTGCATTCTTGGAGCAGCTCCATTCGCTGCCTGCGGCTTCTTTAAGTACCATGGGATGACCGCCGAACAAGTGGCATGGGCTTGGTTTAAATCAGAATTTCTGTATCCGAAAAAGCTTGTGTTCAAGTCTGAGAATCTCTACTACGAAGCCTTGAAAGATGCCATTGCAGAGGGCGAAAAGCCGCCACGCAAAAGGAAAAAGCGTAAGTTTCAGCCACCAGCTGGGAAAGAACAGTAACCTTTTTCATTTTTCGCACTGAAAGGAAGGATGCCTATTATCAAAACGCTTGTCAAAGCAACGAAATTAGAGAAAGAAAAATTCACCATCCCGAAGTCCGTACAGGATGCCATCCCTATCCAGCGCATCTGGCCGGATGGGATTTTTCAGGTAGGAAGCAGGTTTTCCAAAACCTTTTCCTTTACCGATATTAACTATCAAATCGCCGGAAAAGAGGACAAGACAGCGATGTTTCTCGATTATTCAGAGCTCCTCAATGCGCTGGATTCCGGAGCCAGCGCCAAGATCACCATCAACAATCGGAAAATCAATAAAGCGGAATTTGAGAAATCCCTGCTGCTTCCTATGAAAGAGGACGGGCTGAACCATTTCCGCAAAGAGTACAACGAGATGCTGCTCTCGAAGGTAACCGGCACCAACAACAGTGTGGTGCAGGACCGTTACATCACCATCACGGTAGCGAAGCGGAATATCGATGAAGCCCGCACCTATTTCTCCCGTGTGGGTACGGATCTGATCACTCATTTGTCCCAGCTTTCCTCTATTGGACGGGAACTGGACGCCGGAACCCGCCTGCAGGTGTTCCGGGATTTCTTTAAGGGCAATGAACCTGCCGCTTTTGCCTTTGATCTCAAGGAACAGATGAAAAAGGGACACAACTTCAAAGATTGGCTTTGCCCGGACAGCATGGAATTCCAGAAAGATCACTTCCGTCTGAACGACCGCTGGGGCAGGGTTTTGTATTTACAGGGGTACGCCAGCTATATCAAGGATTCCATGATTGCTGAACTCTGTGATATGGACCGCAGCCTCATGCTCTCCATTGACATTTTACCTGTTCCCACCGATGAAGCAGTAAGGGAAATCCAGAACAAGCTCTTGGGCGTGGAAACGAATGCGGCAAACTGGCAGCGAAAGCAGAACGCAGCCAATAACTTTTCCGCTGTCCTTCCTTACGACATGGAACAGCAGCGAAAAGAAACCAAGGAAATGCTGGACGATCTGACCAACAGGGATCAAAGAATGATGTTCGGTCTCGTGACCATGGTCCATCTGGCTGATACCAAGGAACAATTGGACAGTGACACAGAAACGATTCTTACAACAGCCAGAAAACATCTGTGCCAGATGAGCGTCCTGCGCTGGCAGCAGAAGGATGGGCTGGATACTGTGCTTCCTTATGGTTTGCGCAGAATCCAAGCCATCCGTACCCTGACCACCGAAAGCACCGCTGTGCTGATTCCTTTCCGAGCACAGGAAATCATGCAGACCGGGGGCATCTACTATGGGCAGAACGCTGTTTCCAAAAACATGATTGTAGCCGACCGCCGCAAGCTCTTAAACGGGAACAGCTTCCGCCTTGGTGTTTCCGGTTCCGGCAAATCCTTCAGTGCCAAAGAAGAAATTGTGAGCATTGCGCTGTCAACCAATGATGATATCCTGATTCTGGACCCGGAGTCTGAATTTGGGTTCTTGGTAGAAGCGCTTGGCGGGGAAATTATTCGGATTTCCGCAGCCTCCAACACCCACCTGAACGCCCTTGATATGGACAAAGCCTACGGTGACGAGCGCAACCCGCTGATTGAAAAATCAGAATTCATTCTCTCGCTGTTCGAGCAGTTAGTAGGGGCAGGCGGTGTGTCTGCCAAAGAGAAATCTATTCTGGACCGCTGCACCTATGATGTGTACCGGGAGTATATGGCAAACAATTATGAGGGTGCAGCTCCCACGCTGAAAGATCTGTACCATTCCCTCTTAAAGCAGCCGGAGCCGGAAGCCAGAGGGCTGGCGCTTTCCTCCGAGCTGTTTATCACCGGCAGTCTCAACACCTTTGCCCAGCACACCAATGTAGACACCAAAGCCCGCATCATCGCCTATGATATCCGTGAATTGGGCGAACAGCTCATGCCCATCGGGATGTTAGTCACCCTCGATGCGATTTTCAACCGTGTGATCCAAAACTGGAAGAAAGGAAAAACCACATGGGTATTTGCCGATGAGTTTTATCTGCTGTTTCGCTACCAGTACAGCGCCGATTTTTTCTACAAGCTGTGGAAGCGTATCCGAAAATATAACGGCCTTGTGACAGGGCTCACGCAGAATGTCGAGGAGCTGCTCCGTTCCGATACTGCCCGCCTGATGCTGGCAAACTCGGAGTTTTTGCTCCTTCTGAACCAGTCCTCCACCGACCGGGATGAACTGGCAAATCTGCTCCATATCTCGGACACCCAGCTTGGCTACATCACCAATGTATCTGCTGGCTGCGGTCTCATCCGCTGTGCTGGCAACATTGTACCGTTTGAAAACAGCTTCCCCCGCAATACCCGTCTGTACCAGCTGATGACCACCAAGCCGGACGAAGCACTGAGGGGGGTGTAAACCTATACATGAAACAACATCGCAGCAGGGAGCCTCCTTTGGCTCCCTGTATCTTTTTTAGGAGGTATGCCATTGAAAGAAATTAAGACCAAACCGGAAAATGGAAAACCAAGGCTTTTGGATAGTGCCGCCAAAGCCCCAAAAACCGCAATGAAGGATGCATGGCTGAAATCCAAGGAGAAAGCCGTATCGGAATTGAAGGGGACGCCTTTTGCCAGCCAGCAGGGAGAAACCTCCAACGCCCCCGCTAACAGCGCCGGAGATCAAATGCTGTCCGGTATCGAAACCACCGCAAAAAAGAGTGCCAACATTACCTATCGGGGCGGGAAAAAACTGGCGCAGACCACCGCTCGGAAAGTCAAAGAAAAAAGAGAAATTTCCCGTACCCTCTCGGAAGCGAAAAACGCTGGCAGCAAAGCAACGGAGATCACGAAGGATACCGCTTCTAAAATACGGACCAAAAATACCGCTGCCAAGGCGGTCAAAGGAAAACCTCAAAAAGCAGTAAAAACCGCCAGCCGTTCTATGAAAGGTGTGAAGAATAGCGCTAAAGGTATCAAAACTGCCCAGCGCTCGGCAAAGACTGCACAGCAGGCAGCCAAGACAGCGCAGGCCACTGCAAAAGCGGCACAAAAAGCCGCACAGGCCGCCAAGGCTACTGCGAAAGCAACAATTGCAGGAGTTAAAGCGGCGGTCCGTGTAACTATAGCAGCGGTTAAAGCAACCATTGCGGCTGTAAAGGGGTTGATTGCTGCCATCGCTGCCGGAGGTTGGGTAGCTGTAGTGATAATCTTGTTAATTTGTTTGATTGCCCTGATTGTCGGTTCCTGTTTCGGCTTATTTTTCGGTTCGGATTCTACGGGAACCGGCACCAGCGTTACGCAGGCTGTGACAACTTTAAACGGGGAATTTCAGGCACACATTCAAGAAATTGAAGATAGCAATAGCCATAATCGGGTGGAGTTTACTTCAAATGACGGAGTGCTTTCTATCAATTGGGAAGATGTTCTCGCTGTTTTTTCTGCCAAGGTGACCGGTGCGGAAGATGGCACTCAGGTGGCTTCTTTGGATGACACTCAAGTTCAGCAGATGCGGGATATTATGTGGGAGATGAATGCAGTGTCTTCCAGCACCCGTACCGAGAGCCATGAAGTGGAAGTTACCGAAGTAGACGAGGATGGAAAAGAAACTACCCGCACCGAAACGGTAACGGAAACCATTCTGGAAATCTCTCTAACACATAAAACAGCGGAGGAAATGGCGCAGCAGTACAATTTCAATGCAAGGCAGAACGAATACCTTGCCTTAATGTCGGAGCCAGAAAATCAGAATTTGTGGGCAGAACTGCTGGGTGGTTTTAACAGCGGCGGTGGTCAGATCATGAATCCAAATACTGATTGGGAAGGGACCGGGATTTTCCAATGGCCTCTTCCGCAAAGTTATACCATTACCTCATGGTTTGGATACCGTGAGGACCCCTTTACTGGAGAAATTGCCTACCACAGCGGAACCGATATCGGCGCTCCGGGTGGTACACCGATTCTGACAGCGGCAGATGGCACAGTCACCATTGCCAATGCCATCGACACTTGGGGCGGCGGGTATGGATACTATATCAAGATAAACCATAACGATACTTTTGACACCCTGTATGCCCACTGTTCCTCTATCTGCGTGACCGTAGGGCAGGAAGTGAAACAGGGCGAAGTCATCGGTTATGTCGGTACCACCGGCAATTCTACCGGAAACCACCTGCACTTTGAAGTATGGCAGAACGGAGAGCGTACCGATGCGCTTGGATATTTTAAAGCGAAAGAATAAAAATGCTATTCTATTTATAACATCAATTGCGCTGTTCTTGCTTTCATACAGAAATTGTGATAGAATGTAGTTAGTCGTTGCTAACTACATTCTATCACATGACATAATTTCTATTAGAAGGGAGGAGAAACTATGTGTTAACAGAATTTTTGAAAAGTATCCGAGGTGAAAAAGCCTTATGGGAAACAATAATAACAGGTGTGGATGTTTGCAATTTTCGTCTTCAAGGCAATACAAAGGATCCATTTATCCCGATATCCTTACAGCCACTTCACTTTGAAGTTTTCTTTTGTTTTGCAGGTCATGTTGTACTCAAACAACAATGGAATCGTGTGGTTGTTGTAAGAAAGCAGGAAATTCTTTTACTATCTGAGGTATCTTCACTGTATTCCGTCGCATGTACAGCGGATTTGGCAGGAATATTGGTATCCGTAGATGCGACTACGGCAAAAGAGAGTTTATATTCCCTATGTCGTATGATGGGAGACTTAAAATTGAATACTTTTGAAGTAAAAAAATATATGGATAAGCAAGATGGATGTGCTGTTATTCATGGTTCATCTTGGGTTTTTTCTACATTTTCTGAAATAGTCAAAATGGAAGACTTTCAAAAAAGCAGATACTGCGTTTGGAAGTCAGTAGAATTGCTATTTCTGCTAAGTACAGGAACATTGTATCCAAAAGATAAAGATAATCTTAAAATAAGTAAGGTAATAAGAGAAGAGATAAATGAGATTTGCAATTATATGGAGATGCATCTGGATGAAAAAATAACGATTGATTATTTGTGTCACAAATTTTATATATCTCCTACTACATTTAAAAAATATTTTCGCAGTATTCGTGGTCAGCCGGTATATACTTGGCTATCACATAAACGTATGGAAAAAGCCGCTGAACTTCTTCGGTGCTCTTCTATGACTGTACTGGACGTTGCACAGGCAATTGGATACGCAAGTTTAAGTCAATTCAATGTAGCTTTTAAAAGGCACTTTAATTGTACACCCAGACAGTATCGAAATAGGTCTGATTCCATTGGTTTTTGTCTGTTTCCAAAAGAATGATTTAGCTAAAGTTGTTATAATAATTAGACAAAATCTATGAAGGAGGGATCTGGTTGAAACAGCACCGTTTTTGGGCATGGGGAGCCGTGATCTGCCTGCTCATGGTAATGATTACAGGATACAAAAGAAAATAACGGAAAGGAAGATTCTATATGAGTTTATACAATAAATTGGCTCTTTTTGTAGGTGGCACACTTTTCGGATCGGTTGGAATTAAACTGCTGTCCAGCAAAGACGCTAAAAAAGCATATGTTCACGCAACAGCCGCAGGACTGCGTATGAAAGATTATGTCATGGAAACGGTAACGACCGTGCAGGAAAACGCATCGGACATTTTAGCTTCTGCCAAAGATCTGAATGAAGAAAGAGCTGCAAAAGAAGCGGAAGAAGCGGCAGCCGCACAACTTGAAACTTCTGAGGAAGAGTAACAGAAAAGAGCCGTTGATACGGCTCTTTTTTTATGAAGGAGAAGCGACAAATGAAGGCAATTATTTTACACGAAAGCAAAGGGCGTATCCGTTTTCGAATCGGTCAGAAAAAAATGACTTTGCAGGAAGCAGATGTGCTGGAAAATTGGTTTCAAAAGAAATCATGGATCACACAAGTAACTGTCCATGAACGCACCGGGTGTGTGATTCTGCAATACTCCGGGTCACGTAAGGAAGTGCTGGCGGCTATCCGTGAGTTTAACTTGCAGGAAGCGCAATCACAAATCACTTTGCCACTGCACAGCAGCCGTGAATTAAACCGTAAATTTCAGGAAAAGCTGGTCGGAAAAGTGGTACTAAAAGCAGCGTCTATGCTCTTTTTGCCGAAACCATTGCAGATCGCACGAATTGTATGGCATATGCTCCCTTTTTTGAAGAGAGGTATCCACTGTCTTTGGAGAGGAAAACTGAAGGTAGATGTGCTGGATGCACTGTCCATAGGAATTTCCGCATTTCGCAAAGATTTCGGAACAGCAGGAACCGTCATGTTTCTGCTGGAACTGGGCGAACTGTTGGAAGAATGGACCAGAAAAAAATCAATGGAAGACCTTGCTCGCTGTATGGCCCTGAATGTGGATCGGGTATGGCTGAAGACACCGGAATCAGAAATTCTGACAGCAGTATCAGATATCCGCCCAGGTGACAAAATCGTGATTCGTACCGGGAGCATGATTCCTATGGACGGTATCTTAGCCGAGGGGGAAGTCACAGTCAATCAGGCTTCTTTGACTGGAGAGTCTGTACCGGTCGTAAAACACCCGGGAAACACCGTGTATGCCGGTACTGTCATAGAAGAAGGCGAGTGCATACTGGAAGTAAAACAAGCTATGGGTTCCAGCCGATATGATCAAATTGTAACCATGATTGAAAAATCCGAACAGATGAAATCGGCAGCTGAAAGCAAAGCGGCTAACCTTGCAGATAAATTGGTTCCGTATACCTTTGCCGGCAGTATCTTGAGCTTTCTGCTGACACGAAATATCCTGCGGGCCTTGTCGGTACTTATGGTGGATTTCTCCTGTGCGTTAAAATTTTCCATGCCGCTGGCGGTGCTTTCTGCCATGCGGGAAGCCGGAAAAGAACATATCACTGTAAAAGGCGGCAAGTTCTTAGAAGCGGTGGCGGCGGCTGATACCATCATATTTGACAAAACAGGTACATTGACACATGCTTGTCCGAAGGTTACGCAGATCATCACTTTCGGAGAACGAAATGAGTCGGATATGCTGCGCCTTGCGGCCTGTTTAGAGGAACATTTTCCCCATTCTATTGCAAACGCCGTAGTACAAGAAGCGCAGTGCAGAGGGTTATCCCATGAAGAATTTCATTCCAAGGTAGAATACATAGTGGCTCATGGTATTGCCAGTACGGTAAATGAGGAACGGGTATTGATCGGAAGTGCGCACTTCATTTTTGAAGATGAGGGAGTAACTGTTCCGCTAAATGAACAGGAGCGATTTGATCGTCTTCCTGAAGAATATTCTCATTTGTATTTGGCGATTGGCAGAGAGCTTGCAGCAGTGATTTGTATTTCCGATCCGCTGCGCAGGGAAGCTAAAGAAGTATTGACTGCGCTGCGTGCTTTGGGAATTCAAAAAACAGTTATGCTGACAGGCGACAGCTATCGGACGGCATCTACGGTTGCAAACCGCTTAGGGGTTGACGCATTCTGCGCTGAGGTTCTTCCTGCGGATAAAGCAAAATTTGTAGCCGATTTGCGCCAAAAAGGACATATTGTTTTAATGGTCGGAGATGGTATCAACGACTCTCCCGCTCTTTCAGAAGCGGATGCGGGAATTGCCATCAGTGACGGCGCAGCAATTGCCAGAGAAATTGCTGATATTACCATTGCGGCGGACAGCCTTTGGGAGCTTGTTAAGCTGCGTCGTATTGCAATGGCTTTGATGGAGAGAATTCACTCAAATTATCGGTTTGTCATCGGATTTAACGGGACGCTGATAGGCTTGGGATTGGCAGGAATTTTACCTCCCGCAGCATCGGCCGCACTGCACAATCTTTCTACGCTTGGCGTCAGCCTGCGTAGTATGAGTGCTCTGCCGGAACCCAAACAGGATAATGACCGCTGTATATAGCCGGACAACCAAAAGAGAGAAACCTTTGTGTAGTTTCTCTCTTTTTATTCATCCATAAAAAATGCAGAAGCACTTGACATTCAGCTTAAGAGCAACTATAATATAGCAGTGATATATAGCACCGCTATATTTTTTAAGGAGGCGTGTACCATAGATGAGAATCTGACAACTTTGGATCAAATCCATGAGGCGGCAAAAGCGGAGTTTTTGCAAAAAGGCTACAAGGACGCTTCCCTGCGGAATATCGTCAAATCTTTGGGCAAGACACTGGGAGCCTTTTACGGTTATTATAAAAGCAAAGAGGAACTTTTTGAGGCTTTGGTGGGCGAACATTATCAATACTTGATTGATCGCTTTAAGGACGCTCAGAAGCAATTTGCCGACCTGCCCCATGAACAGCAGCCGGAAGTGATGGGCGATATATCAGGGGTATGCATGTTTGATATGCTGCATTATGCCTATCAGCATTTAGAGGAATGTAAGCTCATTCTTTGTTGTTCCGAAGGGACCCGCTTTTCTGGGCTGATTGATGAGATGGTGGAAATTGAAGTGGAGGGGACACACGCTTATCAAAGAGTGCTGGCGGAATTAGGCAGACCCTCCCCGCCGCTTGACCCAACTCTGGAGCATATTTTGATCACCGGGATGTTTCATACGTTTTTTGAACTTGTTATCCATGAAATGCCGCTTCCCGATGCGGAAAACTATGTAAAGGAAATGCGGGCCTTTTACACCGCAGGATGGATGAAAATTATGGGGCAATAACGCCCTATAATTTTTGACTTGCAGTTAGCTTAAACTAACTAAATTAGATATAAGAAGGACAAATCATTGTCCTCTGTATCATAAATGAAATGTAAAGGAGGAATTCTCTTGAAAAAACAATCTAATTTATCGCGCCTGCTCACGATTGCGGGAAGTTACCGATATCTGACCTATGCGTCCTGGATCCTCTCCGCAATCAGCGCATTGATCGCACTCGTGCCTTATTATTTTATCTGGCAGGTCATGCGTGAAGTGCTGGAAGTCGCTCCGGATTTCAGCCGTGCGCAGAATCTGACCTACAACGGCTGGATGGCAGTGATGTTTGCGGTCATTGCGGTACTGGTGTACATCGCCGGGCTGATGTGCTCCCATCTGGGCGCATTTCGCATTGCCACCAATTTGCGTTTGCAGTCCATGAACCATATCGTAAAACTCCCCCTGGGATTTGCGGAACATTTTGGCAGCGGTAAGCTGCGCAAAATCGTCAATGAATCCAGCGCTGCTACGGAAACCTATCTGGCACACCAGCTCCCGGACCGTGCGAACGCCCTCGCAACTCCCTGCGGTCTTCTGGTTCTGCTGTTTGTGTTTGACTGGCGGCTGGGTCTTTTGAGTTTGGCGCCGGTACTTCTGGGCTTTCTCATTATGATGGCGATGACCGGAAAGGAAATGCAGCAGAAGATGAAGGAATATCAGAATGCGCTGGATGATATGTCCAATGAAGCGGTAGAGTATGTCCGAGGTATTCCGGTGGTAAAAACCTTTGGCCAGACCATCTTTTCCTTTAAGAAGTTTAAGGATTCAATTGACCGGTACAAGGTGTGGGTGATTGCCTACACCAAGCAGCTGCGCACGCCTATGATGTTCTATACCGCGGCCATTAACGGTGTGTTTGCCTTTTTGATCGCAGGAGCCTTGCTGTTTACGCAGGATCAGGTCACGACAGAATTTTTGCTCAATCTGGTATTCTATATCATCATTACGCCGATCATTTCCGTGACACTCACACGTATTATGTTCCAGAGCGAAAACGCTATGATCGTGGACGATGCTTTACAGCGGATTGACAGCGTTCTGAATTTGGAGCCGCTGAAAGAAACAGCTCATCCCATGCATCCGAAAGACGGCTCTGTAGAGCTTGAACAGGTACATTTCAGCTATAACGGAGAAAAGGATGTTTTGAATGGCATATCTATTTCTATTCCTGCCGGGCAGACAGTCGCTTTTGTGGGACCGTCCGGCGGCGGAAAAACCACGCTGGCAAATCTGATCTCCCGCTTCTTCGATCCTCAAAGCGGTACTGTAAGGGTGGGCGGCGTAGACGTCCGTGATATTCCGAAAGAAGAACTGATGAACACGGTTTCCTTTGTGTTCCAGAACAGCCGGCTGATCAAAGCTTCCATCTTTGAGAATGTGCGTCTGGGTAAACCGGAAGCCACCCGGGAGGAAGTCATGGCTGCCTTAAAAAATGCCCAGTGCGACGATATCCTTGAAAAACTGCCGGATGGTATGGATACGGTGATCGGCACCAAGGGGGTCTATCTTTCCGGCGGCGAGCAGCAGCGGATTGCTATTGCCCGCGTGATGCTGAAAAATACCCCCATCATTATTCTGGATGAAGCCACAGCTTTTGCGGATCCCGACAATGAAACCAGAGTACAGGCGGCTTTTTCCAAACTGTCTCAGGGCAAAACGGTCATTATGATTGCCCACAGGCTTTCCACGGTGGCCGGTGCAGATCGGATTTACGTTGTAAAAGACGGGCAGATCGCAGAGAGCGGTTCCAGCCGTGAGCTGATGGAAAGAGGCGGTCTGTTCGCCCGGATGTGGCAGAACTATCAGACTTCCATTCAGTGGAAGGTACAAAAGGAGGTACAGTAAGATGATCAGACGTCTGCAAAAACGATATGCCTTGTCCGAACAGGGCGCAAAGGATTTAATTAAGGGCTGTTTTGCCTGCGTCCTGCAAAATATCTCTTTCATGTTCCCGGTGGGATTGCTGTACTGCATGGTGAGCGATCTGATGAACGGCGGTGTTCCGGAAAGCCGGCTTCCCTTCTACATTGTCGGCTGTATTCTCTGTGTGGGATTGATCTTGCTGACAACCTACTTCCAGTATAACGCCACCTATTTTGCCACCTATACGGAAAGCGGCGTGCGCCGTATTACGTTGGCGGAGCGGCTGCGGAAAATCCCCCTGTCCTTCTTCGGAAAGAAAGACCTTGCGGATCTTACCAGCACCATTATGGCGGACTGCACCTTTTTAGAGCAGAGCTTTTCCCACTTTATCCCGGAGCTTGCCGGATCCATCATCTCTACGGTCTTGATTGCCGTCAGCCTGTTCTTCTACGATTGGCGTATGGCGCTGGCGGCTCTTTGGGTGATGCCGGTGGCGTTTGCCATTGTAGGTTTTTCTGCAAAGGTACAGGAAGGGTTTAATCAGAAATCCATGGATGCGAAAATGGCCTGCGCGGATGGAATTCAGGAGTGTATTGAAACGGTGCAGGATCTGAAAGCCAACAACGCTGAAAAAGAATACCTCAAAGGGTTGGAAAAGAAGATCCGCGCGGTGGAACACCGCTCCATTCTCAATGAGTTCGGTTTGGCGGCATTTGTAGTATCCGCATCCCTTGTGTTAAAGCTTGGGATTGCCACGGTTGCGCTTGCAGGCTCCGTTTTGCTGATGCAGGGTAGTTTGGATATTTTGACCTTCTTCCTGTTCCTGCTGGTGGTTTCCCGGCTCTATGATCCCTTGCAGGGTGCGCTGCAGAATCTGGCGGCGGTAATTTCCACCCGGACAAATATCGCCCGTATGAATGAAATCCTTGACCATCCCATTCAGCAGGGCAAAACCAGCCTTTCCAATCAGGGGTATGACATTACCTTTGACCATGTTGGGTTTGCCTACAACACCGGAGAAACAGTATTAAAGGATGTCAGCTTTACTGCCAAACAGGGGGAAGTGACCGCACTGGTGGGTCCCTCCGGCGGCGGTAAAACAACAGTGTCCCGTCTGGCAGCCCGGTTTTGGGATGTGAGCCGGGGAAAAATTACGGTAGGCGGTATGGATGTCTCAAAAGTGGATCCGGAAACGCTGCTTTCTCTTTATTCCATTGTGTTTCAGGATGTTACCCTGTTTGACAACACCATACTGGAAAATATCCGTATCGGTAACAAAGACGCCACAGATGAGGAGGTTCTGGCTGCGGCACGGCTTGCCAATGTGGATGAATTTGCCGAGAAGCTTCCTGATAAATGGAATACTAACATAGGCGAAAACGGTTGTGAGCTCTCCGGCGGAGAACGCCAGCGGATTTCCATTGCCCGTGCCTTCTTAAAGAACGCGCCGATCATCCTTCTTGACGAAGCTACAGCCTCTCTGGATGTGGAGAATGAAACGCTGATACAGACAGCTCTGTCACGGCTGATCAAAGACAAAACTGTTCTGGTGATCGCACACCGGATGCGCACGGTAGCCGGTGCGGATAAAATCGTCGTGCTTTCCGATGGTATGGTGGCGGAAGAGGGCGATCCGGATACCCTGCTCCAGCAAGACGGTATCTATACCCGCATGGTAAAATTACAGACAGAAAGCCAGAACTGGACGCTGGCATAGTGTGATTTTCTGTTGCGGGCATAAACCAGATGTTAGGCAAATGCCGCACGCAAAACATTACTATTTTTGAGTGTGGCTTTGTCTATATCTGGAAACACTTTAGTACAGTATCTTGACAAAATGATGTATGGTATGGTAAAATCAATCAGTTAGAGTTAGCTAACTATTTTTATTTTATTTTGGTTAGCCGGTGCTAACCGCATGGGGATAGAAGAATGCTAAAAGTAACAATGAAAATCGATGGAATGTCCTGTGGAATGTGTGAGGCTCATATAAACGATGCGATCAGAAAAGTATTTTCTGTTAAGAAAGTGACTTCTTCTCACAGAAAAGGGATCACGGAACTGCTTATACAAGACGCCGTTGACACACAGTTACTGAAACATGCTGTGGAAGAATTCGGGTATAAGGTGTTGGATATTCGTTGTGAACCTTATGAAAGACAAGGGTTTTCCCTGTTTAAAAGAAAATAGATGAGGGTGAAAAGACATGCCTTTTGAATTATGGCAGGGGCTGCTGATTCCTTTTGCCGGGACGACGCTCGGCGCAGCCTGCGTCTTTTTTATGCGGAACAATTTGAGTGAACTGGTTCAGCGTGCGCTTACCGGCTTTGCGGCAGGGGTTATGGTGGCGGCTTCCATATGGAGTCTGCTGCTTCCTGCCATGGAACAGGCATCAGACATGGGGCAATGGTCCTTCTTCCCTGCTGTAGCTGGATTCTGGCTTGGTATTTTATTCTTACTGGGATTGGATCGGCTGATCCCGCATCTGCATCGTGGCAGCTCAGAGGCTGAAGGCGTCAAAAGCAGTCTTGGAAAAACAACTATGCTGACTCTGGCAGTAGCACTGCACAATATTCCGGAAGGGATGGCAGTGGGCGCAGTCTATGCCGGGTGGCTCTACGGGGACAGTGGGATCACGCTGGCGGGGGCGCTGGCTCTTTCTCTGGGTATCGCCATTCAGAACTTCCCTGAAGGCGCTATTATATCCATGCCCCTGAAAGCGGAGGGTTTCTCCAAATCCCGCTCATTTCTGTATGGAACGCTGTCCGGTGCGGTAGAACCGATAGGTGCGCTCCTGACCATCCTTCTGGCAGGAATTTTAGTCCCGGTACTGCCCTATGCTCTGAGCTTTGCCGCTGGTGCAATGATTTATGTGGTGGTAGAGGAATTGATTCCGGAGATGTCGGCCGGAAAGCACTCCAATGTGGGAACCATTCTGTTTGCAGTCGGTTTCACTTTGATGATGGTATTGGATGTGGCGTTGGGCTGATACAAAGCTGTTCGAAAAAGGAGGACACAGAATGTCACATTTAGGCGTTGTGGAGGACACACTTTTTGTCCCCATGCTGGGCAGGATTTATGCCAGCGAGCATTGCCCGCAGATCATATATGATAAAAAGGCTTTGGAATTAAAAGAAAAGCTGCCGTCCGACCTGCAGGAAAACGGCAGTCAGAGCCAGTATACCCTGCTGGCTTCAGCGGTGCGGTCTGCTAATATGGACCGTTTCATCCGGTCGTTTTTAAAGCGCAGACCGGACGGTGTGATTGTCCAGCTCGGCTGCGGTCTGGAGACGACCTATTACCGCTGCGATAACGGAAGGACCCGCTGGTATGCCGTTGATTTGCCACACGTCATTGACTACCGGAAGGAACTGCTCCCGCAGTCGGAGCGTGAGACCTATCTTGCTGGAGATGCTTTTACAGAGAATTGGATCAGACAAGTTCGCACGGATTTGCCCGACGCCCCTATCCTTGTTACAGCAGGCGGACTGTTTCACTATTTTGAGGAAGATAAGGTTATTTCCCTGTTTCGTATGCTCAGACAATTCGGAGAAATAGAAGTCGTCTTTGATACTGTGAATAAAAAAGGCATGGCTATGATGCAAAAGAAATACATGAAGCAGGTCGGCCACGCCGATGTGCAGATGTTCTTTTATGTGGATTCAGCAGTGAATTTAGCTGGAAAGATTGGCGGTGGACTTATGGATATGACAGAAGAGCCTTACTACCGTTATATTCCCAAAAACGGCTTAAAACTATCCACCAAGGTCAGTATGGCTGTTTCTGACCGGTTCTGTATGGTGAAGATGATTTGTTTGAATTTATAGTGTTTTCACTTTATACGAATACAATAGCGGAGGGAATTTTAATGTTGGAAAAAGAAAACTTAACGCCGTTTCAAATTCAGCTGCTGCTTTATTACCTGACGGCGGAACCGTCAAAGCGTACGGTAACGGATTCAGCCAGAAGCCTGAATGTGAGTAAATGGGTGGTCACTCGTACGCTGGATACGCTGGAAAAGCTGAATATTGTAGAACGTCTGGAGAATCGCAAAACGGTTTTGACGGTTCCGGGAGTTAAACTGGCAGAAAAGTATCAGAAACAGAGAAAGGTATTAGAAAAATATATGCAGTATCAGGATATCCCTCCTGCACAGATTAAGGAGAATGCCCTTCGAGCATTGGCAGCAAGGTTTTCTGATGAATTTATGGATCGGCTGGCTGAACAGGAAAGCCGGATGCATATCAAAGAAATATTTGCCGGACGCCGAGACTTCCATGGCGGGGATATTTGTAATTACCTCAGTGATGGCAGTTACTATTTTCCGTTCATTATTTACCGGGAACAAATCAAAAATCACAATAACCTTTCCATGGCAAACCGTGGTTTTGAAAATCCGTGTGAAGTCATCGTAAAGGATCATGAAGGACTTGTGTATCTGGCGGCAAAAACCGTATCCGCTCAGTCTATGTCCAGTAAAAATAAAATGGAAGGACGCATCCAGAAGCTGCAATACTTATATGACGGAGAATTCCGTGACGGCGGCATTGACGGGCGTTATGTATTTTTTCCGGTAACGGCACTGCGGTTTATCTCTATGGGAAAAGGCCGGGATACCCTGCTGCATGGAAGCGTATGCCTGAAAATGCAATGCAGTGTTGGGGATATGCATATGCCGGAGAGTACAGCTGTTTTCACCATGTTCATCCATTAAAACAGGCGGATTCAGAAGAAATGAAAAATTTTTTGGAGCAGTTTTGCAACAATGCTGGTTTATCAGTCATGATCGGGGTTTAGACGCTTTTTTAACCCTTCAACAGGCTGTTTGGAGCAGTTTTGCAACAGAAAATCCATTGACAACAAAATGGTAACTGGCTATACTGAATTTGCTTTAAGGAAAATGCGGATTATAAAAGCAGTATATTTTATCATTCGCAGCCCTGTTTGGTCTTTGAGACCGGACAGAAGAGTAACAGGAGAGCAGAGTCAAAAGCAATATGACAACAACGATCCCCCTCTTAAAAACTCCGAAAGGAGCAATTTTTTAGGGGATTAGTTAGCATAACCTAACTCAGACGGATAACCTTTTGCCTCTGCCCGTTTATATCAGGGAAACAAGCGTGTTAACTTGTTCTCCTGACCAGAACATCGCAAAAGGAGGATTGGTGCGCGATATTTTTTATTATGCCGTAGAAACGGCATTATTTTTCACCAAGCGGTTAGATTATGCTAACCGAAACATTGTTTTTATAAATGAATGGAGGTAGACACAATGACAACAACAAAACAGTCATGGTTTAAGCGAAGTTTGGCTGTGCTGCTGGCAATCATGATGGTCATGAGTTTGGGCGTGACTAAACTATGGCCAGTAATATTTTTACCGTAAAAAATCTTTCCTTTTCCTACGGAAAGCAGCAGGTGCTGAACGGATTGGACTTTTCTCTTCACGAGGGGAGAATTACCACATTGATCGGTGCAAACGGATGCGGAAAATCCACATTGTTTAACCTGATGACGAAAAACTTAAAGCCCGATCAGGGGGAAGTGTTTCTGAGAGAGGAAAATATCGCAAATTTGCGTTTAAAAGATTTTGCCAGAGAAGCGGCGATTGTCCATCAATACAATACGGCGCCGCCGGATCTTACGGTCGAAAAGCTTGTGAGCTACGGGCGAACTCCCTATCATACCATGGGGCTTTCATCGGATCCGCAAAAAGATGAAGAAAAAATACAGTGGGCGCTGGAGATCACCCATACAAGCAAGCACAAGGATAAACCGGTAACAGAGCTTTCCGGCGGACAGAAACAGCGGGTGTGGATTGCCATGGCGCTGGCACAGGACACCAAGGTACTGTTTCTCGATGAACCGACCACCTATCTGGATGTCCGTTATCAACTGCAGATTTTAAAACTCATTCAGAAGCTGAACCGGGAGTACGGTATTACCATCGTTATGGTTCTCCATGATATCAACCAGTCGCTGTATTACAGTGACGAAATTGTCGCCATGAAAGATGGCAGGATGATTGCTCACGGTTTACCGGAGGAAATCATTACAAAGGAACTTGTCCAAGAGGTATACGGCGTTGATCTGACCATTCAGTCGGTAGATGGAAAACCTTTTGTTATCCCGGTATAAGGGATAACCCTGAATACATGGAAAGGAGGCATAAGCCGTATGAAACAAAGAAAAACGGTGGAGGATTATCTGAAAGCCGTGTATTTGCTGCAAAAGCAAAACGGCTCCGTACGTGGTGCGGATATTGCAGCAGAGCTTCATGTGTCGCGTCCCACAGTTTCCGTTTCGCTGAAAGAGTTGGAAAAAGAAGGCTATCTTTTCTTAGACGGTGCGCGGGAAGTGCATCTGACAGATAAGGGGCAAACCGTTGCCAGAGAAACTTATGAGCGCCACCAGACCTTCCAGTCCCTTTTAGAAGACCTGGGCGTGGATGGGAAAACTGCGGCGGAGGATGCCTGCCAAATGGAACATGCCGTAAGTCCGAAAAGTTATGAGGCGCTGAGAAGGTGGACAAACAGAAAGAAGGCAAGCGGCTGTGAATAATGCAATGCAATCCCTTTTTTACGGTTTTACATCAGTGCTGCTTGTGATAGCGGTTGCCGCTCTGTGTACAGGCGTTAAGAAAGTGATGAAAAAAATAACAAAAGGCGGACGAAAATATGATGATCAATAAACGGCTCATCGGTACCGTTGCCGAGAGCAAAAAATACATAGCGGGAAATGTAATTCTACAGTGGTGCTCCCTTACGGCGAACATTGCCCTGATGCTCAGTATTTCCCGAATGCTTGCAGAGCTTTTCAGGGGTTCGGCCTCGGTGCAGCTTTTCACAGTGACGGGAATCGTTGTAATTTTGGCGTTGGCAGTCCGGTTTTTCTGCTCCATCGGGGCCGCCAAAATGGGGTACTTCTCCTCCAAAGCAGTCAAAAAGTCTTTGCGTGAGAAGATCTATCAAAAGCTTTTGCGGTTGGGAAGCTCCTACAACGAACAGGTGAAAACTTCGGAAGTGGTGCAGGTGGCGGTGGAAGGCGTCGATCAGCTGGAAACCTATTTCGGCGCGTATCTGCCGCAGTTTTTCTATGCCATGCTGGCGCCGCTCACACTGTTTATCGTACTGTGTTTTGTGAATGTCGCGGCGGCGGTAGTGCTGCTTATCTGCGTGCCGCTGATCCCTGTAGCCATTGCGGCGGTGCAGACCTGGGCCAAAAAACTGCTCTCTAAATACTGGGGACAGTATACGGAATTGGGCGACACTTTCCTTGAAAATTTGCAGGGGCTCACCACTCTCAAAATCTATCAGGCGGATGCGTTTAAACAGCAGGAAATGAACGAGCAGGCGGAAAAATTCCGAAAGATCACCATGAAGGTGCTGACCATGCAGTTAAACTCCATCACCATTATGGACCTGATCGCGTACGGCGGTGCGGCACTGGGCGTCATCATGGCGGTGACCCAGTACCAGAGCGGAGGAGTTTCTCTTGAGGGATGTCTGCTGATTATCCTGCTGGCGGCGGATTTCTTTATTCCCATGCGGCAGCTGGGTTCCTTTTTCCATATTGCCATGAACGGCATGGCGGCCAGCGACAAGATTTTCCGACTGCTGGATTTAGAAGAAACCAAGCCGGAAATCACCGAAAGCTTTCCTTCGGGACACACCATCCGCTGTTCCGGTCTCTCCTTCTCCTATGAGCCGGACCGGGAGATCCTCCATAGCGTTGATCTTACCTTCCCGCAGGGCAGCTTTACGGCGCTGGTGGGAGAAAGCGGCTGCGGTAAATCCACACTGGCTTCGATCCTGATGGGAAGAAACAAAGGATATACCGGAAGCGTTTCGGTGGGCGGCGTGCCCCTTTCCTCCATTCAGGAAGAAAGCCTTCTGCGAAACATCACCTATATCAGCCACCAAAGCTACCTGTTCAAGGGCACGGTGCGGGAGAACCTGCTTATGGGAAAACCCGGCGCTTCCGATGAAGAACTGTGGGCAGTGCTTTCCCGGGTAAACCTCGCAGAATTTTTAAAAGCGGAACAGGGGCTGGATACCCGGCTTTTGGAAAAAGCGTCCAATCTTTCGGGCGGGCAGTGCCAGCGGCTGGCGCTTGCAAGGGCGCTTTTGCATGACAGCCCTGTCTATATTTTTGATGAAGCCACCTCCAACATCGATGTGGAGAGCGAAAACGATATTATGCGTGAAATTCATGAACTGGCAAAAAGCAAAACGGTAATCCTCGTTTCCCACCGGCTTGCCAATGTAGTGGGCGCCGACCATATTTATGTGCTGGATCACGGAATCGTTGCGGAAAGCGGTTCACATGAGGAATTACTTGCCCACCACGGCCTGTATGAACGGCTGTGGAGTGCCCAGCAGACATTAGAGCAATTTGGAAAGGAGCGTGCAAGCGTATGAAAAAGCGAAGCGGATTTGCTGTGATGGCACGGCTGATCGGGCTGGTAAAACCTCTGAGCGGCTATATGTCACTGGCTGTTTTGATGGGGCTCGTCGGGCATTTGTGCGCCGCCTTTATCACCATTTTCGGCGGATACGGTGTGCTGGCAGCCCTTCGGTTTGAAGTACCTTTTACTCTGACAACGGTTTTTATTTCCGTTCTTGTCTTCGCCCTTCTCCGGGGATTTTTGCGGTATGCGGAGCAGGCGTGCAACCACTTTATCGCATTTAAATTACTGGCACTTTTGCGCGACCGGGTGTTCCGCGCACTGAGAAAGCTCTGCCCGGCAAAGCTGGAAGGCCGGGACAAGGGGGATCTGATCTCGGTGATCACCTCCGATATTGAACTGCTGGAGGTGTTTTATGCTCACACCATCTCACCGGCTGCCATCGCGCTGTTGTTTACCATTGTCATGTGCCTGTTCATCGGCTCGTTTCACTGGATCCTGGGCGTGATTGCGCTGGCGGCCTATCTGATCGTGGGAATCGTGATTCCAATTGTGATATCCAGATGCAGCGGGGATGACGGACTGCGTTTCCGCACCAGATCCGGTGAGCTTTCGGGCTTTGTGCTGGACAGCCTGCGGGGGCTTTCCGAAATCCTCCAGTATGGACAGGGAAAAAAGCGCCTTTCCAAAATGAATGAAAAGACGGATGAACTCTCCCGAGACGAAGAAAAGATGAAACGCACTGCCGGGCGAAATACAGCGGTTACCAATACGGTGGTGTTAACATTTGATCTTATCATGCTATTTGCTTCGGCCTTGCTGTACCAAAGCGGCGCAGTGGATTTTGACGGCGTTTTGATCCCTACGCTGGCGCTGTTTTCTTCCTTTGGTCCCGTGATTGCTCTGGCGGCGTTGGGCAGCACCCTGCAGAACACCTTTGCGGCAGGCAATCGAGTACTGGATATTCTGGACGAAACGCCGGTAGTAGAGGAAATCACCGGGAAACCGGAAATCACATTCTCCGGCGCAAAAGCGGAGCAGGTTTCCTTCTCTTACGGGAATGAAACCATTCTTTCGGATGTATCGGTGACAATTCCGGAAAATGCGGTAGTAGGAATTGTGGGCAGAAGCGGAAGCGGAAAATCCACCCTGTTAAAGCTTCTGATGCGGTTCTGGAAGGTGCAGGAAGGCAGCGTGGAGCTTTCTGGCCGATCGGTGGAAGAGATCAACACCAAAAATCTGCGCGATCTGGAGAGCTTTGTGACGCAGGAGACCCAGCTCTTCCACGACAGCATCAAAAACAACCTGCGGATCGCCAAGCTGACCGCCACCGACGAAGAGATTGAAACCGCCTGCAAAAAGGCCTCCGTTCACGATTTTATTATGACCCTTCCCAAAGGCTACGACACGCCGGTGGGCGAACTCGGCGATACTCTTTCCGGCGGCGAACGGCAACGTCTGGGGCTCGCAAGAGCATTTTTACACGACGCACCCTTCCTGCTGTTGGATGAACCAACCAGCAATCTGGACAGCTTAAACGAAGCGGTGATCTTAAAATCCCTGCGGGAAGAACGGGCGGGCAAAACCGTGGTGCTGGTTTCCCACCGGCAGTCTACCATGCGCATCGCTGATACCGTCTATTCGGTGGAACACGGGAGGATGAGCTGATGAAAAGTACAGCCGATAAGCGGGAACGGGAAAAGCGGATGGTATCGGAAATGATTGCCCTGTACTGCCGCAAAAAACACCACACCAAAGGCGGACTTTGTCCCGAATGTGCAGATCTGGAAGCCTATGCCAGGATGAGAAGCGACAAGTGTCCGTTTATGGAGACGAAAACCTTCTGTTCCAACTGTAAGGTACATTGCTACAAACCGGTCATGCGGGAGAAAATCCGGGAAGTCATGCGTTTTTCCGGGCCCAGAATGCTGTTTTCCCATCCTGTGATGGCGGTTTCCCATGTGATCGAATCGAAAAAAGAGAAAAAACGACTGGAGGAATCAAGGTGAAAATAAAGAAGCTTTTATATGTGATTTTAGGCTGTATCGGTTTGGCTCTCGGAGCCGTGGGGGCTGTATTGCCGCTTCTTCCGGCGTTTCCGTTTTTGCTTTTGGCGGCGTTTTGCTTTGCCAAAAGCTCTGAAAAACTGCACCGTTGGTTTACGGGAACAAAGCTGTATAAAAACAATCTGGAAAGCTATGTAAAAGGACAGGGCATGACGTGGAAGACCAAAATCCGGATTATGATTACCGTGACGGTTCTAATGTCGATCGGCTTTATTATGATGCATGCTGTTCCGGTGGGAAGGATCGTTCTGGCTTGTGTTTGGGTATTCCATATCCTTTACTTTGTTTTCCGGGTAAAGACCATTAAACAAACCAATGGTAATCGCTAACATATGAAATGACTTATCCTGAAGGAGGTTAAGAAAGGAAAGCAAAATACAACTCCTCCAATTAGGGGAGTTGTACCGTGTTTCATTTAGAGATATCGGGTATATATAATTTATGTGCAGTAAGCGCTTTTGTCTACGGACAATTGCGCTTTTTTTATTTTCCATTGAGTAGGTTCTGGCTGAGAATTCACAGCGGCAGAGCGCCGCCCCCGACAATCTGAATTTAAAAAATTTCAGATTGATCGGAGGAAATAACGATGGCTTACAACAAAGCCAAAGCGGAAAAAGAATGGCTCCGCTGGAAAGAAGTAGAAGAAAAGAAACTCAGAGAACTCGGTGTGGATGAGGAAACCATCCAACGCCTGCATACATACGATTGGGCTCAGTTTAATAAGGAACGCCAGTATCTGCAGCGACAGGTGGATTGGTCTCCCTATGTGGATTGGGTTTCAGCACAGGATCTGGAACTACCCGTTGAGGATACCGAATCCTTGCTGGATAGTATCGAGGACATGGAACTTTTTTCTTTGTTACATACTGTGGACAAGCTTACCCTCGAAATTCTCTTTATGAAAATGGATGGATATAGCAGCAAAGAAATAGCGTCTGCTTTTGGAATGGATGAGTACGCTGTAAATATGCGAATTTACCGCCTACGAAAAAAAATAAAAAAATATTTATGACCTGCGTTATATTCCGCCTCTTTTCATGGGCTATGGGGCGAACGGGGAAAAAGAAACGTTCGCCTTGTAGCTTGAAAAGTGAATACCAGCCATGCGGGTACATTCCCGCCTAAGTGAGCGACGCAGGAAAAAGCGCCATGACGAGCCGCACACAAACCGCCTCCCATTTATTCGTGGGACGGTGGCCCCAGTTGTTGGTTTTGAGCGATGCATTTTGACCGAAAAGAGGGTGTAGTTTCCCTTTTCGCCACGACCTTGGGCGGGGTATTATGATACGCATTATCGTTTGCCCACACGTCAGATGGGTTGGTCGACCTTGGGTTGTAATCAGCAAGACCTTTGGGGAGCCAGTGAACGGTTTGTAAACTGCAAGCCTGCCCGTATGGTTCCCAAGGTTGCCGGGGGGCGAGCAGCAAATACGGCACATCAAAATCAAACCTTTTAATTTTTCAGATTGCCGTTGACGGCGAATCCGTGCGGCGCAGTTTAAAAGCTGCGCCGCATTAGTTTGCCGCCAACACATACGAGCAAACTGCTCAAAGGAGAATGTGCCGAAATGAATAAGCCTACTTTGAAAGAGCAGGCCCACGGAGAGATTGAAAAGATTTTCAGAATTCTTTTGCCTCAAAATGGTTTGTCGGTTCGGGAAGAACAAATCACCCTCTGTCACGCCATGCTGGATACCCTGCTCAAAAACAATATCGCTCTGTGCGACGCAGGCGTTGGGATCGGCAAAACCTATGCTTACCTGACCGCCTGCATTTTACTGAAAAAGTTTGCCCCGCATGGACCTGCAGGTTCTCAGCCGGTGGTGATTTCTACCTCCAGCGTTGCCTTACAGGACTCTATCATCGAAGAATACATTCCGTTTTTATCCCGGATTTTTCTGGAGAACCGTGTTATCTCCAAACCCATCCGGGCAATCGTAAGAAAAGGAAAAGAGCGTTTTGTCTGTGACGCCCGGCTTTCTCAAAGATTGGAAGCGGTCAAAGATAAGAATAAGAATGCAAAACAGCTCAAAGCATTGCTTTCCCTTCGTACTTATTATGATTTGGACTCCGTAACCGGCCTTAGTGGATTTGACCGTCGGCAGGTGTGCGTCCCCAAAGTTTGCGAGAAAACTTGCCCTTTGCGAAGCGCCTGCCGGTATCATCAATACCTGAAGGAAGCCAGAAGCGCGGAGATTTTCGTCCAGATCTGTAATCACAATTACTTGTTGGCAGACGCCGCCCATCGTTTGCAGGAACTTCGTCCTCTTCTGAATGACTATCGGGCTTTGGTAATCGATGAAGCTCACAAACTGCCGGACGCAGCTCGGCAGATGTATGGGAAAAGCCTTTCAGCAGAAGATTTCAGCGAGCTCTGCACTCTGCTGGCAAAAGAAAAATATGCCCTCGCAGCCCAGCGGCTGAAAGAAAAGTTTACTGCTCTTATGGGAGCCATGTGCCGGGGCGAACTGCTAGAAGAAGCACAGCGTACTGCCTTTGTTTTAACGCCGGATCGGGAAGCTGCCCTTCGGGATTGTCTCTCCCTTCTTCGGCAGATCCAAAAACAGCTAGCACTTCACCTCCCACGGTGGATACTTTACCAGCTGGGAACAACAGAGCAAACTCTCAACCTGTTTTTTACCGGCGACCGTAAATACATTCTTTATATTCAGTATGACAGGGATGGAAGCCCCAGCCTGTGCGCCGCCACCCGGGAAATGCCGGAACAGCTGCGCCACGCACTGTGGTCGAAGGAAACACCAGCGATTCTGACATCCGGTACCCTTATGGCCGGGGGCAGCTTTGACAGAACCCGCCAACTCATGGGGCTGTCCGCAAACAATCGGCTGGATGATTTTATTGCGGTTTCTCCTTTTGATTATCAAGAAAACTGCCTTCTCTACATTCCCGATGATATGCCAAAGGCGCAAATGGGCAGCGAAAAAGAAGCCAAGTGTCTGTCAGAGCAGATCTGCCGCTTAGTGGAAACCACTCATGGCCACACTCTGGTGCTGTTTACTTCCTACTCCCTGATGGGCGCTGTTTATAACCAAGTAAAAGAGCATCTGTCCTTTCCGCTAATGGTGGTATGGCGGCATTCGCAGGATATTATCCATCAGTTCAAGCAGACGCAGAATGCGGTGCTGTTCGCAGCGGGTTCCTGTTGGGAAGGTGTGGACTTTCCCGGCGATATGGTATCGTCGCTCATCATTGTACGCCTGCCTTTTCCTGTTCCTGATCCTATCAGCGAAGCGGAACGGGAGCAGTATCCCACCCTGCAGGACTATATCCGAGAAGTCATCATCCCAGATATGCAGGTAAAACTCCGGCAAGGGTTTGGACGGGCTATCCGTACTGAAACAGATACCTGTGTGGTGAGCATTCTGGACCATCGTGCAGCACCCGAAGAACGATATCACCGAGCTGTGCTGGAAACCCTGCCACCACTTCATATCGCCAGAAAAATCGAAGATGTAGAAGATTTCATCCGGACCAAGAAAAGCCCGGATTATTTTATGCCGTAAAGGAGAACCTCCTATGAATCAAAAATATTTACAGGGACTTTCCAGCAAAATGGAAAGTCCAAACGAAGCTGTCTTTTTTGAAGCGACTCCCGAAAATATCACAGCATTTTTAATGCAGCACCAATGGGCACAAATGTCTGCCATTGGAACTGTGGACGACCGATCTTTTTTAACTGCAAGAATGGGACTTATTGACACTTGCCCTGATCAGGCATATTTATTGCAAAAGCTCCTTCCCATTTATGCCAAGGTTCAGATGGGTGACATTCCTGTTCCGAAATTAAAAACCGTCCCCAAAGAAATAGCCCTTGCCGAAAAATGTCCCAAGCCGGACTGGAACTATTTGCGCTGGGAAGGATACAGCGATAAGAAATATCAGGATATTCTCAGCGGAAAGGCTCTTTTGGAAATGTCTTGGATGGGAGAAAAAACATCCTTGGAACTACAAGTGCGCTCTTATTACAGCGGCGGAAATTTGGCTCTGCTGTTAGTGGATTGGAGTCAAGGCGATCCGCAGCCATGGGGAGATCTGAGCGTAAATTTGGGAAAATCCATTGCAAAGGACTGTGCTTTTATTGACGTCAACAATTTGAGTAATGACATTCTTTCATGGATAGAGAAAAACGGACTGGGTTCTCCCACAGGCCGAAATGAGCAAAGCGGATTTGTAGTTTATCCAGAATATCGCTTTCATCCAGAACGCCTGAAAGAACTGGATGATAAGGGATATGCCGAGTATGAAAACCTTCTGAAACAGCAGCAACAACACATGAAAAAAGGCTGGGACAGATGAGAGCAGTTGCATTGCATTTTTACCAATAAGGAGATTGATATAGATGAATGAGAAAACGGAACCAGAAAAGGAATATCCTTATATAGACCGTCCTATGTGGTTATACAGCCGAAGCAGCGATAAGAAAATATTGGCTCTCATGCAGCAGATGCACGAGTTGTTGGAGGAAGCCCAGCGCCGCAGTTACACGGTTGTAGGCACTTCACAGGATATGGGGACTGGCAGAAGCATGGCTCGGATGGGATTACAACAAATGATGCGCTCTGTGAAAGAAGGTCATGTCCGTGCTGTGCTTGTTCGGGATTTAACCCGCCTGAGCCACGATCCCGCCGTCCTAATTCAAATACTGGAATTTTTGCAGGACCACGATACGGTACTAATTACCACTGACAGCGATCTTCGGTATGAACTCTATCTAAAAGGGCTGGAAAATCGCTTTTTTCAAAGAGCAGCTCGAAAGAGTCTCCCTCTGCCGTGGTAAAGGGGGTATATCATGAACACTACATACAATCCTCAAGAACCTTCCGCTGTCCTCATCAACGAAATCAAGTATTATATGGCCTTCTCCGCTTTAAAAAAACTTTTTTTGAAAGGACTTATCACCAAAGAAAACTGCGACAAAGCCAATGTTGCTATTGCCGAAAAGTACGGTGTTTTAGAATACTATATTTAGTGGTTGTTGTGATAGCTTTATCCTCTTTCTTGTGGTAGTGTTGTCCTTGCCAAAGGTGACCGACGTTACTGTCACATGACACTACTGCAGGAAAGGGGGCATAGAAATGCCAGAAATTCGAGTGATTGAACCAATAATTTTTGCACCAGCCGAAAAGCTTCGAGTATGTGCCTATGCCCGTGTTAGCAGTGATTCCACTGATCAACGCAATTCCTTTGCTTCGCAGGTCAACTATTATACAAAGTACATTCAAGCACATGAGGGCTGGACCTTTGTTGACATATATGCGGATCAAGGAATAACAGGAACAAGTGCGCTGAAGCGCGATGAGTTTCTCCGTCTTATGCGTGATTGCCGACAAGGAAAAATTGATCGAATTCTGGTCAAATCGGTTTCCAGATTTGCACGTAACGCTCAGGACTGCATTGAAGCTGTGAGAGAGCTTCGCCAGCTGGGAGTTACGGTTTATTTTGAAAAAGAACATATCAATACCGCAAACATGAGCAATGAAATGTTTCTAAGCATGATGAGTGCATTTGCGCAGGAAGAATCCATTTCCATATCGAAGAATATGCGAAAAGGCGCAGTCATGCGAATGAAAAACGGAACATTTCGATTGTCACAAGCGCCTTATGGATACTATCTGGATGAGAAAGGGATACTCATTGTACAACAGGAAGAATCTAAAATTGTTCAAAGAATATTTGGCAACTTCCTCTCCGGAATGGGAATACAGGAAATCGCTGCAGAACTGCAAAAAGAACATATTCCAAAGTTAAATGGAGAACCCATTTGGAGTTATACAGGTATTCTCTATATCCTTACAAACGAACGATACATAGGCGATGAACTGTTTCAAAAACGATACACAACAGATACTCTGCCTTTTCAAAAAAAGATAAATCGTGGACAGAAAAAGCAGTATTACGCCGAAGATACCCACGATCCAATTATCAGCAGAGAGGTATTCCGAAAAGCACAAGAATTATTAAAACGGAAATCAGAGCGACATGGACATCAAAATAATGGACAGTATACTTTTACAAGTTTAATCGTCTGTGATGAGTGCGGGACAAATTTCTGTAGACGAATTGCGAAAAACCAACGTGTTTTGTGGACCTGTCGCAAGCATTTTAAAGGGAAACATCTGTGCAGCATGGAGAGCCTAAATGAAACTGAAATACAGCAGTGCTTCCTTACTTTATATAAAAAGCTGGCTGAAAATCGTCAAGAAATCCTTGGAAGCTATCTCCGCCAGCTTGAAGAACTAAAAGATAAGGATTTTATGGCCCATCCTGATGCCATGGAATTAAATAGACAGATTGCTGGATTATTAGAGCAGAATCACACTCTACACCGCTTGCGGGCAAAAGAGTGCATTGATTCTGCTTTTTTTATAGCACAATCCAATGAATTGAGCCAAAAGATATCCAATTTAAAAGCCGAACTTAAACAATATCGTGATTTAAACGAGTATGCGGATTTTATTGATAACACCCGCCTGATTTTAACGATATTAGACTCCCCGATGCCGGTTTTTAGCTCATCAGTGTTCCGAAATATAGTGAGCCGTATTACAGTGACACATGAAACATTGAGATTTCAACTTGTCAATGGATTGGAGTTGGAAGAAGAAAGGATAAGCGGAGGTTAATCATGAAGAAAAAAAGATACTTGCCTTTTGGATATCAGATGAATGAAGGAAATATTATACCGGACATACTGGAATCTTCTGCTGTGCAGTCAATTTTTGAAAATTATCGAAACGGCGCATCGCTGCAGATGCTTGCTAAACAAATGCAGCAATCTGGTTTAAAGTACCGAGAAAATGCGGTTTGGAATAAGGCGATGATCGCCAGAATATTAGACTGCGAAAAATATATTTCAGAAGAATTTCCTGCAATATTACCCTCTGACTTATTTCTACAGGTTCAAAGACTAAGAAAAGACAGAGCTCAAATTTATGGTGGAAGTCTGAATCCAGCCTTGCGAGGAATACGAGATCTTATCTGCTGCCAGACCTGCGGACAGAAGCTTGTTCGAATCAATCATCGAGATAATGTATATATCATCTGGAAATGCCCTTCCTGCAATACGGAAACAAGGTATTTGCCCGACATAGAGTTGATGTCAAGTGTTTTATCCGCAATCAATAGGGCAATTGAAGATCCACAGAAAGTTATGAATTTTAAAAAGAATGCCAATTGCCTGTCAGTTCAAGCCGTTAGGTTAGAAAACGAGATTTATCGAGAACTTGGTAATCCCAAGTCCAATTCAAAAAGATTATTGGAAATCATCAAACAATGCGCACAGGAAAAATACAAAGCCTGTCATGCCAATGGTGATTCAGAAGAAACGGAATGTTTGATAGCAGAACTGAAAAAACTGCAGCCGATGGAACACTTTCAATCTCAAATACTACGGAAATTTATTTGTAAAATTTTGATAACACCAGCAGGTGCTGTTACAATACAACTCAAAAATGGGGCGATTATTTAAGTAAGGAAAGGAGAAACCATAATGCCACAGAAAAAGACTAAAGTGATTAGGGAAATTCCCGAAAATCCCTTTATTCAAGGACAGGCCAAAAGGAAAAAGCTACGAGTAGCCGCCTACTGCCGAGTTAGTACAGAGCAGGAAGAACAAGAGAGTAGCTTTGAAAATCAGGTTGCCTATTACACAGATCTTATTCAGAGCAATCCGGAATGGGAATTTGCCGGAATTTTTGCGGATCGTGGAATCAGCGGCACTAAGGATACCATTCGTCCAGAGTTTATGAAAATGATCGAGCATTGCCAAAGACATAAAATTGACTTGATTTTCACTAAATCACTTAGCCGGTTTTCTCGAAACACGTTGGATTCTATCAAATACATACGGCTGCTGAAAAGCTTGAATGTAACCATAGAATTTGAAAAAGAAGGACTCAATACAAGTGATGTCAGCAGCGAAATTTATTTGACATGGTTTAGCGCCTTCGCTCAAGCAGAAAGCGAGTCCATCAGTCAAAATGTTACCATGGGAAAACGCAGGCAGTATAAGGAAGGCCATTTTGCCTTCAGGTACAAAAACTTTTTAGGCTATCGACCGGGAGAAAATGGAGAGCCTGAAATTGATCCTGAACAAGCTACCATTGTTTCACGGATTTTTTTCGCATTTCTCAGTGGAGATACCCCGGAACAAATTGCAAAATCTCTGGAAGCTGACCACATCCCATCGCCAACAGGAAAGCCAACATGGTCAAAAACTACCATTCGAAATATGCTGCAAAATGAAAAATACGCTGGAGATGTGCTGCTGCAAAAAACCTATACTGCAGATTTCCTCGAAAAGAAGGTGAAGAAAAATAGAGGTGAGGTCAAACAGTATTACATTACTGACAATCACCCAGCTATTATCCCAAGAGATATTTTTCAGGAAGTCCAGTTAGAGATTGCAAGGCGCAGTAGCAAAAGAAAGGTTTCTTGCCGGAGGACAAAGTCTGGTCGAGGAAAATATACCAGCAAATATGCACTATCGGAAAGAACCGTTTGTGGGGAATGTGGTGCTATGTATCGTAGAACCATGTGGATCAAACGGGACAGAACGAAGGAAGATGTATGGCGATGCGTGAACCGACTTGAATTTGGCACCAAGTATTGCAAACATTCCCCAAGTTTAAAGGAACCCATTTTACACCAAGCAATTCTGAACTGCATTCAGTCCGTATTTCATAATAAAGAAGAAATAGCAGAAGCAGTTCGTGAAGCACAGAAAAAAATCATTTTATTTGAAGATGCCAAAAATAATCCAGAAGTGATCCGTCAAAGAATGCAAGACATTGATCACGGAATGGCGAATCTTTTAACTTTGGCAGCCCAAAGTTCCCAAATAGAACTATTTGAAAAAAAGTTCAAGGAGATGACTGAGGAAAAGGCTCGGTTGACAGAGCAGCTAAAACAAGCCGAAGAAGATGCAACAACCGATGCAAAGCGTCAAAAGCAACTTGATGATATTCTAAAGGCAATTGACATCGATATCGTTGAGTTAACAGAATTTGATGACACGTTTATCAGAAGAATTGTAGAACAAGTAACTATCCTTTCAAAAGACAAGATAGAAGTCCGGTTCATAGGAGGATTTTCAAAAGTTGGTGATATTCCGACAAAATAATTGTCGACAGAAAAAAGCCGATCATTACTTCATCATTATTGATGGAATAATGGTCGGCTTTTTTGTGTTTGCAAACATTCCATGGGGTTGAAAAAACTCCTTTATTCTATTATAATAATCAACATCAAGAAAAACGCTTCGGTGGTTCGAAAAAGGGTATCAGATTTTCAAAAAAATTTTTTGAAACACACCGGAAACCGCATGGTTACTGGGTGCCAGTAATTTCGGTCACCAAAGACAAGTGTTACGGTCTAAAAAGATGCCGTACCGTAAAGCCTTGAGAAATCAAGGCTTTACGCATTTTTTACCGCTATATTTCATAGTGAATTTTTATAGATGCCAACGACCCACAAGGTGGATTCGAACCATCGAAATAGATAATCAGGGCAGAATCAGCGATTTTCATTCGCCGATTCTGCCCTTTTTTCGTATCCAAAAACATTAAATATTTATGTCTTCAAGCGGATGCAGTGAGCAATCATTGCATCCGCTTTTTTATTTTTGCTTAATATCTTATGGGGATAAAACACAACGAAAAGGAGTTGATGAAAAATATGATTGTGGTGCAGTTCAGCAATTCAAAACAAAATTCAGGAGGTAAAGAAAGATGAATGATTGGGAACGATTACACAGACAAGCCG
>URND01000017.1 GCA_900549105.1 uncultured Eubacteriales bacterium | reverse complement strand
GTATAAAATTTTCAATTTTCATAAATTTAGCCTTGACTTTTTATTTGCAGGCTTACTAAATAAAATAAAGGTTTTTCGACGCATTGTCAATCTTTTTTACCTTTTTTACCATTTATTTTAATATTTGAATTCCTTTGAATTCAACATAACCGTAAAAATGTCCAAAAAATTCCTGTTTTTTTCTATACATGAAACTTGAATTCTGCCATTTTTTTAACGAGAAAATCATTGACATTAATATACATCGGCGTTATAATTTTTGTATAGTAATTAGCATGAAAATCTTTTTATGGCAAGCGTTTTGCATGAAACTATCAACCAAATATTTTTAGGAGGCGACATTATGAACAATTTATTAATGGAAGTCGAAAACGAAATCGCAGTGGTAACTATCAATCGTCCAAAGGCATTAAACGCTTTGAACACAGAAACAATCGTTGAACTTAACGAATGCCTGAAAGAAATCGAAGCAAGAGATGACATCAAAGTTGTTATCTTAACAGGTTCCGGACAGAAATCCTTCGTAGCAGGCGCTGATATCTCCGAAATGGTTAATCAGAACCCAGTTGAAGGCCGTGCTTTCGGTCTTAAAGCTAAAGAAGCTTTCGGAAGACTTGAAAACATGCGTCAGGTTACAATCGCAGCTGTTAACGGATTTGCTTTAGGCGGCGGATGTGAAATCTCCATGTCCTGTGACTTCCGTGTAGCATCTGACAACGCTAAATTTGCTCAGCCTGAAACAGGCCTTGGTATTATCCCAGGTTTCGGCGGAACACAGAGACTTCCTCGTTTAGTAAACAAAGGTATTGCTAAAGAGATGATCTACACATGTGATATGATCAGCGCTCAGAGAGCATACGAAATCGGCCTTGTTAACCATGTTGTATCTCAGGAAGAACTGATTGACTTCTGTAAGAAGATCGCAGCTAAGATCATCGACAAAGGCAGCTACGCTGTTTCTATCGCTAAACAGGCTATCAACATGGGTCTTGATATGGACCTTAACAACGGTTTATCCCTTGAAGCTAACTTATTCGGTCTTACAATGTCCACAAATGATAAGAAAGAGGGCATGACAGCTTTCCTTGAAAAACGCGGCAGAACATTGACAGATTTCTAATTTTAACTGATTTTACTGACATCTATAAGAAAAACGTTAATAATACATAACTTTAGGGAGGCTTATCTAAAATGGCAAAAGTAAAAATTATCACAGCAGCTGAAGCTGCTGCTCAGGTTCCAGACGGAGCAGTGATCAATACTGAAGGATTTGTTCAGGCTGGACTTTCCGAAACATTGAACCGGGCGCTGGAACAGAGATTCCTTGAAACAGGGCATCCAAAGGATTTGACAATTTTCACCGTTGCCGGACAGGGCGCAGGAGCCGGCACAGGTTCCGACCATTTCGCCCATGAAGGCATGGTTAAACGTCTGATTGCCGGTCATTACAATTTGGCTCCAACACTCCGTACTATGGCTATCGAAGGCAAAATCGAAGCATACAATCTGCCACAGGGCACTATGGCTCAGATGATTCGTGATGCTGCAGGTAAACGTGTTGGTACAATTACACATGTTGGTTTGAACACATATGTTGACCCACGTATCGAAGGTGCTAAGGTTAACTCCAAAACCACCGAAGATATCGTTAAACTTATTGAGATTGAAGGCGAAGAAAAACTTCTCTTCAAATCTCAGCCACTGGATGTAACCTTTATCCGTGGTACATACGCCGATGAATCCGGTAACATTTCTCTTGAAAAAGAAGCTTGTACGCTTGACGCTACTTCCCTTGCACAGTGTGCAAAGAACAATGGCGGTAAAGTATTTGTTCAGGTTGAAAAAATCGTTGCTGACGGCAGCCTTGACCCAAGAATTGTCAAGATTCCTGGTATCTATGTAGACGCTGTTATCCTCGCTGAAGGCGATGACAATGCTCAGATTTACAAACAGGAATATGACGGTTCTATGACAGGTGATTTCCGTGTTCCTCTTGGTTCTCTTGAAGCTCCAAAACTGGATGCTAAGAAAATCATTGCACGTCGTGCAGCTATGGAATTACAGAAGGGCGCTGTTGTTAACCTCGGTATTGGTGTTCCGGAATTCGTATCTGCTGTTGCAAACGAAGAAGGCATCGGCGACTGGATGACATTAACTGTAGAGGCAGGTCCTGTGGGTGGTGTTCCTCAGGGCGGCTCTCGTTTCGCAGGTTCTGTTAACGTTGACTGTATCCTTGATCAGCCATACCAGTTCGACTTCTATGATGGCGGCGGTATCGACCAGGCATTCCTTGGTCTTGCACAGGTTGATGAAAAGGGTAACCTTAACGTTAGTAAATTTGGCGGCCGTATCGCCGGCTGCGGCGGATTTATCAATATTTCCCAGAATGCTAAGAAAGTTTACTATCTTGGTACATTCACAACCGGTGGTCTTAAGATTGCCACAGGTGATGGAAAACTTGAGATTACTCAGGAAGGTAAGTCCAAAAAATTTGTTAAGGAAGTTGAACAGATTACCTTCTCCGGTACATACGCTGCCAAGATTGGTCAGCCAGTAGTTTACATTACTGAAAGAGCTGTATTCGAACTTCGTCCGGATGGCGTTTACTTAACAGAAATCGCACCTGGTATCGATTTGCAGACTCAGATTCTTGACCTTATGGATTTCGTACCAAAGATGGATGGCGAACCAAAATTAATGGACGCTCGTCTCTTTAAAGACGAATTAATGGGTCTTGCTGAATAATCAAACAAACAGACACATAAGTGCCATCAAAAGGGATGGGTTTCTTGTCCATCCCTTTTTTTGGGCAAAAACCACGTAAAAAAATAAGATAATATAACCTTAAGGGGGCCAATTTTGTTATGAATTTAGGTATTTTAGTATTGGTTGCCGCTTTAATCTTATTCGGTTTATTAGCATTTAAACAGATTAATGCATTAATCCTGGCACCATTGGTACCATCTTCGTAATCGTTTGCTCAGGTCTGCCGATTCTTGAAAGTCTGAAAACAGCTTTCATGCCGGCTGCTTCCGATTACGTTACAAGCTACTTTTTAGTATTCTTCGTTGGTGCATTGTTCGGAGCTGTTTACCAGCATACAGGCGCTGCTGAGTCCATCTCCAAGACTCTGGCCGGTTTGTGTAAAGGTAAATTTGTTGCGCCAATCGTTATGACTATTACAGGTATTCTTACCTACGGTGGTGTTAGTGGTTTCGTAGTATTCTTCGTAATCTACCCAATCGCTTTGAACCTGTTCAAAGAAGCAAACCTTACTCGTCGTTTGATTCCGGCTGCTATTTCTGCAGGTTGCTGGACATGGTCTATGTATGGACCTGGTTCACCATCCATTCAGAACGTTATCGGTATGAACAGTTTGGGAACTCCTTCCACAGCTGCTTTCATCCCATCCATTATCGCAGCCGTTGCATCTTACGTTTTAATCTTCCTGTGGCTGGAAATGAGAGGCCGCGGCTTCACAAAGAAAGGTCTCGTTTTCGACGATCCGACTTTGAAATTCCAGTTGTCACCTGAAGAAATGGCTATCGATGAGGATAAGGATCTTCCAAACTTCTGGATTTCTATTATCCCGATTGCAGTTATCCTGGTTTCCTTCAATGGATTCCGGATGCCTGTTGAACCAGCCGTATTCCTCGGTGTAGTTGTTGCTACAGTCCTTATGTGGAATCGTGTTAAAGGCCTTAATGCCTGGATTGCAGTATTCAACGAAGGTGCAGCCAACTCCGGTGTTTCTATCCTGAACACAGCTATCGTAGTTGGTTTCGGTGGTGTTGTAAAACAGACACAGGGCTTCGCTGATTTGGTTGAACTTCTCAAGACATTCAACATGCCTGCACTTGTATTCGTTATGATTACAGTTGCTATCTGTGCTGGTGCTTGTGGTTCTGCTTCCGGCGGTATGGGTGTTGCATTCAACGCCTTGACAGATACATATATTGAATTAGGCGCTAATCTTGAACATGTTCATCGTATTGCTGCTATTGCTGCCGGTACTCTGGACAGCTTGCCACACCAGGGTGCTCAGATTACTTTGCTTGGCATCTGCAAGATGACACATAAAGAAGCTTACTTCGATATCTTTGTTACTCAGATTGTTATTCCGTTTATCTCCTGTTTCGTCTTCATTATCTTCGCATCAATGGGATTATAGGATTGAACAGTCAAATACATGTATGCAGAAAGGCCATCCCCGCAACGGGACGGCCTTTTTCATGTCTAACTAAACAATTTCTTTTTATAATAGGATTCGGCATTATAAATGGCCGCCACCGGATTATGCCCGGTCACCCGGTCTTTTACAACCATAGTGGTTGTCAATCCTTCCGCATATTTATAAAACAGGCTGTCATGGCCCACACAAAGTCCCATGACAATATTCAAATCCGTTTTCTCCGCGTTCAGCAGCTTGGCCTGAAGAATCGGATTACACATGTTTGCTCCGACCGCACAACATTCCTCCCGGATGCCTACCGATGTCTTTGGCTGGGCGCCGACTTTACAGCCAATGCCATAAACCTCAAAGCCATGATGCCGCAGGATTTTGGTCAACATCCGTGTTTCTCGAATAAGGCCGACACAGGTGGCAATACCGATTTTCTTAAATCCCATCCGCTTTGCAAACTCAATCGTTTCCTCAACCCGGGTCAGCCGCCCATAGCCCTCATATTCCACATCGGCCGCCTGAACCATGATATTATGGTTTTCCGGCTCATTATAGGCCGCCATGGCTTCTTCCTTTACTTTCTCATCCATATGGGTTGTCGGGCAAAATCCCGGATAGGTTTTATCCCCCTCATTACAATTTGTTACACCGCAGTCACCGCAGCTAAATTTTACATCACTCATCATTCGTCCTCCTTCCAAACACTTACAGCCACACAACAGATATCCGTCCTCCGCTATCCACAAGAAAACATTTTCTTCCCATGAAAGTATAACTTCCATCTATATTCTGTCTTATTGATTTTCTTTCTTTCTCTTCGATGCATTCGTGGTTTCTTTTTTTCATATTCATCTCTCCTTTTCTTTTTCTGACTATATTATCTCATTATCTCGATTAAAAGAAAATTTGATTGAATTCAATAATATCTTAACTCTTTTTTCATAATTATACCCGGACACATGGTTCTTCACAGCCACGGCGGTTCTAACCCTTTCGCATATTTATAGAGCAGACTGTTATATCCACATTAAAAACCACTATAATATTCAAATTAAAATTATTTTAACAGTTTTTTCCATCGTCGTCTATATCCTGAAATTCTAAAAAACCTTTCCTAAAATTCAACTATTATTCATTGGGAAGTGATATAATTAAATATATTTTTTCAAAAGGAGTATTCATCTATGAACTGGCAGCATCTAATATATTTTAAAAAAGTCGCCGAATGTGAACATTTGACCAGGGCCTCCGAAGAACTCTATATATCCGTCTCAGCTTTAAGCAAGGCCATCAGCAATCTGGAGGAAGAGCTTGGTATTGTTCTTTTTGAAAAATCCGGCCGCAATATTCATCTGAATCGTTACGGGCAAATGTTTTACAATTATGTATCGCGATCAACATCAGAAATCGAAGACGGTATTCATTTCATTCAGCGTGCGGCAAGTGTTTATACCGGGGATGTGCATATAAGCACGATTTTTTCCGTAGGCACGAACTATCTTCCTGAACTTTTAAGCAGTTTTAAGCAGGATTACCCCCAGATTCACATCGAGCTTTCTCAGAAAACAACGAGTCAGATTCTGACAGAGCTTCACGAAAACCGGATAGACCTGGGATTCTGCAGCGAATTCGGTCCGCTGGAAGATTATCCTTCGATTTGCCGCGACCTTTTATACTCTGAGGAAATATTTCTGGCCGTCCCTGAGAATCACCCTTTGGCCGCCCGGGATGAAGTGTATTTTAAAGAAATTCAAGATGAAAGCTTTATATTTTATAATAATGCTACTGGCATCGCATCCACAATTAATGCCGCTATTCAAAAAATTGCAGGCCCGGATTTTCGCCTTAAAACCCTCTTTTCAGCAAACGACCCTTACACCATCACACACCTGGTAGCAAAAGGTCTCGGCCTGGGTTTTATTGTTGAAAATTCAAGCCTGTATACAACAAATGTAAAATTATTAAAAGTTTTAGACTTAAATTTCTTCCATCCGATTTATATGGTATGGAAAGAAAATGTTTATATGTCTCCGGCCGTTAACGCATTTCGCGAATATGTCTTATGTCATCGTTCACTGCGCACAGCTTTTATCCGCCCTACCTTCGAAAAGTAAAAGGCCAAAAAAGAAGGATATAAACCGACTCCGCCTACCGTCCAACAGTCTTATACCGCCGTTGTTTTGCCCGGCGGCGTCTGCGCCGTTCTGCGGCTCTGGCCGGCGCCAGCAATGTCCAGCAGACAATCCGGACAAGCATAATGCCAAAGAAGGCGCCTACACTGTCGATACACACGTCCCGCATTGACGGCCCCCGGCCGGCAACAAAGGATTGGTGGTATTCATCGGTGCAGGCGAAGCCCACACAGATAACTCCGGCCACCAGCAGAAGCGGAAAACCCCGAAGGCCATAAACATAAAATGGCAGCGCCACCGTAATGGCAAGAACAAAATATTCGGTCATATGGGCCGCCTTGCGCACCAAATGCTCAATCTTATCCGCATAGGCTTCAATCTGCCAGTCTTCCAGCGGTTTATCAAGAATACGGCCGCCGACCTCAACAATTTTGCAGCTCACCCTATGGCTGAGCTGACCCGAATCCACGCCGGATTGGGATGAAAAAGTAAAAATAAGCACCATCATGGCCAGCATAGGCACAAATGACAGCGGCTTCAATATACCTAAAATCAAACGTTTTAACATAAATCATCAGTCCTTTACCTGGTAGTATAAAATATTTTCTTCTTATCATACGCTAACCGGCATAAAAAATCAACATAAAGAAAGGAAAAAGACGGCCCTTTCGGATACCGTCTTTTTCCCTGTAATTATATTGCATTATAAGTTTAAGCTTAAGGGTATTTTTAATATTAAAAGATATTCCAGGGGAGTGGTGCAGTCCCCTGAAATACCCCAAACATTCAATTAATCTTTAAAGTGATTCACCGCAATTAGTCAATTTTCTTTAAAGCTTCTGTTAACTTCGGAACAATCTTATTCAAATCGCCAACGATACCTAAATCGCAGATGCTGAAGATTGGTGCAGTTTCTTCTTTGTTAATAGCAACGATAAATTCAGATTCTTCCATACCAGCTGCATGCTGAATAGCGCCGGAAATACCACAGGCAACATAGAGGTCAGGACGAACAGTTTTACCTGTCTGGCCAACCTGACGGTCTTTCTCAATCCAGCCGTTATCAACTGCTGCTCTGGATGCGGAAACTTCGCCGCCAAGAACATCTGCAAGGTCTTTCAACTGAGCAAAACCTTCTGCGGAGCCAAGTCCACGTCCGCCGGATACAAGAATCTTAGCTTCTGTGATATCAACAGCTTTTTTGTCTGTTTTAACAACTTCACAGATTTCAACATTCATATCTGCTGCTGTAAATTCTACTGCAAATTTTTCAACTTCGCCAACTTTGTCACAGGATTCCAGAGCCTGCATAACGCCTGGACGTACTGTTGCCATCTGAGGTCTATGGTCTGCACAAAGGATAGTAGCCATGATGTTTCCGCCAAAGGCAGGACGAGTCATGTTTAATAATTTTGTTTCTGGGTCAATTTCAAGTTTTGTACAGTCTGCTGTCAAGCCTGTATGGATTCTTGCAGAAACACGAGGAGCTAAATCTCTACCGATAGAGGAAGCGCCGAATAATACGATTTCAGGGTCATTTGCTTTAATAACTGCTGTAGCTGCTTTAGCGTATGGCTCAGTTACATATTCTGCAAGCATAGGGTCGTCAACAACGATAACTTTATCTGCACCGGCTTTAGCTAAATCGCCGGCAACAGCTTCAATACCGGAACCCATAAGAACTGCGATAACATCCTGTCCTAAGTCATTAGCGAGTTCTCTGGCTTTTCCGATTAATTCATAACTTACTTTCATAATTTTGCCGTCTCTCTGTTCGGCAATAACAAATACGTTCTTACTCATTTCATTGAACCTCCTGACTTAGATTAGATAATATATTTCTCTTTCAGTTTAGCTACGATTGCGTCAACAGCTTCGTCCGGCGTTAAATCTTTTAATACTGTACCGGCAGCCTTTGGCTGTTTTGTGAAGGACTGTTTAACTCTTGTAGGAGATCCTTTAAGACCGATGTTTGCTTCATCGATAGTATCTTTAAGGTCTTCAAGACCCCAAACTTTAACTTCTTTAACATCGTAAGCATCAACGATACCTGCAACTGTCATGTATCTAGGCTGAGCAAGTTCTGCTAAAGCTGTGATAACGCAAGGTGTTTTAACTTTGATGATGTGATAACGGTCTTCAAACTGACGCTGTACTTTGAGGTAATCTCCATCGATTTCAATGTTTTCAGCATAGCTTACCTGTGGAAGTCCAAGATGTTCAGCAATCTGTGGTCCAACCTGAGCTGTATCGCCATCGATAGCCTGACGGCCTGTGATGATTACATCAAAATCAAGTTTCTTTAATGCAGCAGCAATTGTGGAAGATGTAGCCCATGTATCAGCTCCACCAAATGCTCTGTCTGTAACAAGGATAGCTTCGTCGCATCCCATAGCCAACGCTTCTCTTAAAGCAACATCAGCCTGAGGCGGTCCCATGGAAACAACAGTAACTGTACTTCCCGGGCATTTTTCTTTCAACTGTAAAGCAGCTTCGATACCTGCTTTGTCATCTGGGTTAATAATACTTGGCACACCATCACGGATTAATGTACCAGTCTTTGGATCTAATTTAACTTCGGTTGTATCCGGTACCTGTTTTGCACAAACAACAATCTTCATGATTTCTTCCTCCTATTTCTTATTTCACTGCGTTCATTACTGCGCCGCCGGCAACCATCTTCATAGCTTCGGATGTACCTTCGTAAATTTCAGTAATCTTAGCGTCTCTATACATACGTTCTACTGGATATTCTCTGGAGTATCCATATCCACCCATTAACTGAACTGCAAAACGTGTAACGTCAACCGCAACCTGAGAAGCGTATAATTTAGCCATAGCAGATAATGGTGTGTAGTTTTCATGGTCATCTTTAGCTTTAGCTGCACGCCATGTTAAGAGACGAGCTGCATCAATTCTTGTCTGCATTTCAACACACTGGAACTGTGTATGCTGGAAAGAAGAAAGTGGTTTTCCGAACTGTTTTCTTTCTTTGGAGTATTTGATAGCTTCGTTTAAAGCGCCCTGAGCAATACCTGTAGCCTGAGCAGCGATACCGATACGTCCGCCAGCCAGAGCACCCATAGCGATTCCGTAACCTCTGCCTTCTTTACCTAACAGGTTTTCAGCAGGAATCTTGCAGTCTACAAATGCAAGCTCAACGTTGGAAGCAGCACGGATACCCATACGCTGGATGTTTTCACCAACGATAACGCCCGGTGTGCCTTTTTCTACGATAAATGCGGACATTCCTTTTGGTCCTTTTGTCTTATCTGTCAATGCGAATACAACGTAAACATCAGC
The DNA here is from genome assembly GCA_900549105.1 of uncultured Eubacteriales bacterium. GTDB lineage: Bacteria > Bacillota > Clostridia > Lachnospirales > Lachnospiraceae > Frisingicoccus. The sequence goes on along the minus strand of URND01000017.1, from coordinate 24,673 downwards.
GAATCCGCCGTTTGTAGCGAATACTTTCTGACCATTTAAGATGTAGTATTTGCCATCTTCTGTCTTTTCAGCAATTGTCTTAGCGCCGGAAGCATCTGTACCGGCACCCGGCTCTGTTAAGCTGAAGCAGCCGGACCATGTTCCGTTAACCAATGGTCTCAAATATTTTTCTTTCTGTTCTTCTGTACCAAAATCAGCGATACATGGGCAGCAAAGAGAGTTATGTACAGACATTGTAATACCGCAGCTGGCATCTACTTTGGAGATTTCTTCCATAGCTACTGCATATGTCATGATATCAGCGCCGCCGCCGCCGTATTTTTTGTCATATGGGATACCCATTAAACCGATTTTTTTCATTTTTTCAAGTAATTCAAGATTGAATACTTCTGTCTCGTCCATTTCCTTAGAGAGTGGCTTAATTTCTTTTTCTGCAAATTCTGCAAAAAGTTTCTTTGCCAATAACTGTTTGTTGGTCAGCTTAAAATCCACCATAATTATACCTCCTGTTTAAGCTCTCATGTTAATAGTTTGTTCAGGCAAATTTTGCCCGTACGAATACTTTGTATACCAATTATATAGCGTGCAAACAGCTTTGTCAAGTATTTATCAATCGTTTTTTCATATATTTGATATATTTTTGTCACTTCTTATGTGCTTCGTGTTTACCGCCTCGCAGATTCGCTTCAATCCCTCTTCCAGCACCGACTTCGGGCATGCCAGATTCAGACGGATAAAACCATCCGAATTCTGTACAAACATATTTCCGCCCTCCAGCAGAACCCCTGCCTTATACGCAAAGAATAACGGCAGATTCTCGTCTTTTTCAAAGTATGCGTTTAAATCTACCCATGCCAGGTAAGTGGCTTCTGAAATATGATATATGGCTTTTGGCAAATGCTCTTTCAGATATTCCCCTGTAAAACGGAAGTTCTCATCCAGATAAACCCGCAATTCTTCCAGCCAGACATCTCCTTTCTCATAGGCTGCCTGAGCCGCAGCGATACTCAAAGGATTATCAAAATTATAATGTCTGCTGAGCCAGATCTCTTTTAACTTTTTATCACGAATCATAATATTGGAAATCATCAAGCCAGCCAGATTAAAAGTCTTGCTCGGAGCCATTGCAGTAATCAGCCGCTGATAATCCGGCATTACTTTTCCAAGGGGAATGTGTATCCGGTTCCGGCGAATCAGGTCGCAATGAATCTCATCTGAAATTACCCACAGATGATTTTCTTCAATAATTTCTGCAAGTTTTTTCAATTCCTCCCTTTTCCATACACGCCCGCTCGGATTATGCGGATTGCAAAGAATAAACAATGTCGTTTTTTCATCCGCGGCTTTCCGTGCAAAGTCTTCAAAATCAATGGAATAACACCCATTCTCATAACGCAGGTCCGAACAAACGTAGTCCCGCTTGTTAAAATCAGCGGCATATTTGAAATACGCATAAGAAGGTGTCAGGAAAAGTACCTTTTCATCCGGCTTGCATATGTATTCTACCAGTTCATACAGGGCTGGAATAATGCCATTGGACATTACCAGTTCGTTTTTATCAAAATTCCAGCCATAACGGTTCTGACACCATTTAGAAAATGCCTCATAGTAGCTGTTTTCAAAAACCCTCGTATATCCAAAAATACGCTTGTCCAGCCGTGATCTGATGCCGTCGATAACGACATCCGGCGTTGCAAATTCCATGTCTGCCACCCACATCCGGATAAATTCTTCATCCTTATACGGAAATGTCATACTGTCATCCGCATGAAAAATATAGTCACGAAATCCGTCGGTGTTCATTGCATTGGTGTGCTGTCTGTCAATAATTTCATCAAAATTATACATCAAATCCGCTCCCTCTTTTAATCTTTTGTGCAGTCTGCATCTTCATATCCGTATTTTATCAAGCTTCCTTTTCTCCGTCAAAAAAGGAGTTTTTCTTGAGAGTGGAATTTTTTCTGTTTTTTTCCACTCTCAATTGAATTTATCTACAAAAACTGCTAAAATAATTGTATTGCAAAAAAAATAGAGAAATTTCATTTCCATTTATATTTATACGAAACTATTTATGATGATTTAACCTGAATTGAATCATGACTGATTAAAAAGAGGCAGGCGTATGAAGGAAATCAGTATTGAGATTGGAAAACGTATCCGTAACTTCCGTAAGATGAGACATATGACTTTAGAAGAAATGTCAGCCGTTATCTGTAAGAGTAAATCAACCATTTCAAAATATGAAAAGGGCGAGATTGCAGTCGACATTGAAACGCTGTATGAGTTGGCAGACGCACTCCACATCCATGTAGAGCAGCTCTTATATTGCCGTCCAAACAGAACTGTCATTCAAGCCCTCAATAACCATCCGGCTTTTTTCAATGGCATATCCCAGTTTTTTTCCTACATATTTGATGGAAGGAACAATCAACTGATAAGATGCGTATTCGATGTGCTGTCTGAGGCAGAAAACAATCAATATAAAATAATGATGTACATGAATTTTTCCAGTTATGACCACTATCAAAACTGCGAAAATACATACTGGGGCTATATTGAACATTATGATGCCGTTACCAATATTGTCCTCACCAATCAGGACACTCCCATGGAAAAGGCAAGTGTACAAATCCTGGCCTCCTACCTGGATTCCGACACGAAATGGGGATTATGGAACGGCTTTTCTTCCCGTCCGATGATGCCAATAGCAATGAAGATGCTTTTTTCCAAAACACCATTAAAGGAAGATTTATCACTCATCCGGCAATTGAAAGTTTCAAAAGAGGATATCCGTTTATTAAAACTTTATAATATGTTATCTGTGATATAGCCGCTATTAATTTTCATAGTTACTTGTATTTTAAAATACGCAATGAAAATGTTGTAAAATTGTTAAAAACAAGCATGTGAGATTTGTAAACGGGTGCAAAAGGAATCAACCCTTGCACCCGTTCACCATCATATTTCTATTTTTCTCTGAAAATCACACCTGTTACCGTAGGACCCGCATTGGCCGCAATAGCCGCCCCAATCTGATAAAAGTCCACCGGTCCATAACCGAGCTGACGCGTCAGCTCTTCAGCCATCTGATCCCGGATTTCCGTATTATCCCCATAAACAATCATATATGGAGTCCCTTTTTCGATGTCTGCTATGGTCTTTTCTGCGATTTTTTTCACAACCCGCTTTTCACCACGAACAGTTAAAGCCGTAGAAATCACATGGTCATAAATCCGCATAATCGGTTTAATCCCCAGCTTATCGCCGACAAAAGCCGCCGCACTCGGAATTCGTCCGCTCTTGCTGGCATATTTTAAGGTATATGGCACAAAATAAATAACACAATGGTCTACCCAGTCTTTCGCAAAAGCCGCAATCTCCTCCGCCTTTTTTCCTTCTCTGGCCATTTTTGCCGCTTCGACTACTGCATACCCATAGGCCCCGGTGTAGCTCCGGGAATCAATACTGTAAACTTTAAATTTCCCCTCAGCCTCCGGATGCTCCTCCATAAAAAGCCTGTAAGCCATAAGTGAATTTTCATAGGTAGCCGAACCTTCGCTGTTGATTAAAATACCGATTAAATCCGTATAGCCTTCTTTATACAATTTTTCGTACATTTCCTGAAATTCAAAAGCGGTTACCTGGGATGTTGTCGGAATACCATCGTATCCCGCCATCAGTTTATAAAATTCTTCATTATTAAAATCTACCCTGCTGACGTAAGATTTATCACCCATCGCAATATTAAAATTAAGCACTGCTATATCCAGATTCTGTTCATTTTCATAAGTAATGTCACTGGCGGAATCAGTAAATATCTTTATCTTTTCCATTTGTTATTGTCCTCCTGTCTGCAAGTTCACTCAATTCAAATAGAGTATACCATACTTTATTGTTAAAATACAGAATATTAAAAAATTCCTTTCTCTCCTTTTTTGTTTTATGATAATATAATCTCAGACGACAAACAAAAAAGGGAGTTAAACCACGATGAATCAGGAAGAAATAATTATTCAGGAAAAAAAATATTTTGAACTGGTGACACGCCTTGGCAGCGAAATGCTGGAAAACGGCGGAGAAATTTTCCGCACCGGAGATGTGATGACCTATGCGGCTCACGCCCTGGGGCTCAAAGATTTTAATACCTTCGTCATCGCCAACGGGATTTTTGCCTCCATGCTGACCGGCGGCCAGACCTATTCCTGCCGTGTCCGCTATATTTCACTCTCTCCCATAAATATCTGCCGTTTGGAGGCACTGAACAGCTTATCCCGGCGGATTGTTGCCGGGCTGGATAATCCTGCGGAAATCGAAGCTGAGCTGGACAGAATCCAGTCGCTTGAGGCTTCCGGGCGCCTGATGAAAATTATTGCTTCCGGGTTTGGCAGCGGAGGGTTCTGCTATCTTTTCGGCGGCAGCTTTCTCGATGCTCTGACCGCATTTTTGGCCGGATGTATTCTATATATTTTTGTATTGTATCTGCTCCCGAAACTGGCCCTGCCAAAAATCATGTACAATATTGTGGCAAGTATTATCGCCGTCTGTGCCTGCATACTTTTACACTCACTGGGATTCGGCAATCAATTGGACCGCATTACTATCGGCGTCCTCTTTCTCCTTGTGCCCGGAATCCCGTTGACAAATTCTTTTCGAAATTTTCTGGAAAACGATTATCTGGCCGGACTTGTCCGGCTTGTTGATGCACTGGTAACCGCCGGCGGCATTGCCATCGGCGTCGGAATTGCCACAGTTCTGTTTTTATAAGGAGGGCCCTATGCTGAACATTTTATTTCAATTAACCGCAGCTTTTATAGGAACAGTTTCATTTTCCATACTTTTCAGCACGCCGAATAAATACCTGCCCCAGTGCGGTCTCATCGGGGCTATGGGATGGGGCGTCTATCTTTTAACCCTCCATCTCGCTGGTTCCTCCGTGGCCGCCATTTTTGCTGCCAGTGCCATCCTGACAATCTGTTCCAGATATCTGGCCCGCTTTTATAAGGTAACTACCACCCTTTTCCTGATTTCCGGGATTTTCACCCTTGTTCCGGGCGCCGGCATCTATTATACGGCTTATTACACGATTATCGGGCCGGCTCAGACAGCTTTTTATTACGGCATGCTCAGTTTAAAAACAGCCCTCGCCATCGGACTTGGTATCGGCGTTGCCTATTCTTTACCGCCAAAGCTTTTTGGATGGAAAAAACGAAGTTGAAATGATTCTAAAAAAAATAGTACAATATTTATAAGCACATATTTTTTTAAAAAGGAAGGAAAACGAATATGAGCAAAGAACGTGGACTTACTCCCTATGAAACAAGGGAAATCCTGTTTTACAAAACAGACAACGGCGATGTCCGAGTGGAAATTCTTTTATATCAAGAAAACCTGTGGTTGACGCAGGCGAAAATAGCTGAATTGTTTGAAGTTCAAAAGGCTGCCATTTCAAAGCATCTAAAAAACATTTTTGAATCCGGCGAACTTCTAAAAGAATCAGTTGTTTCCAAAATGGAAACAACTGCGGCAGACGGTAAACGCTACAATACCAACTACTATAATTTGGATGCCATCATTGCCGTTGGATACCGTGTTAATTCCAAAAAGGCAACCATGTTCCGCATCTGGGCAAACCGAGTATTGAAAGAGTTTATCATCAAAGGCTATGTGATGGATGATGCACGTCTGAGAGAGCCGGAAAACTTTTTTGGCAAAGACTATTTTGAGGAACAGTTAGAGCGTATTCGTGATATTCGTTCCAGCGAACGCCGCTTTTATCAAAAAATCACGGATATTTACTCCCAGTGCAGCGCCGACTATGATGTGAACAGTCCAATCACCAAAGAGTTTTTTGCAACGGTGCAAAACAAACTCCACTATGCTGTCACACACCATACAGCGGCAGAGATTGTCTATGAGCGGGCCGACAGCACAAAACCAAACATGGGACTGACCACTTGGAAAAACGCTCCAAAAGGCCGCATCCGAAAGTCAGATGTTACGATTGCTAAAAACTACTTAAACGATGCAGAAATGGCCAATTTAAACGAAATCGTGTCAATGTATCTGGACTATGCAGAACGTCAGGCACGACGGGGAAATATTATGTATATGCGGGATTGGGTTGGCCGTCTAGACGCTTTTCTCCAATTCAACGAAGAAGATATTTTACGCAATAAAGGCAAAGTAACTGCTGCCATTGCCAAGGCCTTTGCAGAGAACGAGTTCGAAAAATTCCGTGTTTTGCAGGATAAAACATATCAAAGCGACTTTGACCGGCTTATTGCCAGCCTAGAAGAAAACAACTAATAAAAAGAAGCGTCTTGGTTTCTTTCTTGCATAGCAAAACAGGCATACCGCTATTTAAACGATACGCCCGTTTTAGTTTCCAAAAAGCCGCCTCATTTTTTGATTAAATTTCCAGCAGCTTTTGGATATCCGGGAATGGCTCCAGGCTGCGTTTTAAGATGCCCTGAGTCTGGGCAATGAGAATTCCATAATTGGTCATCGGGACGCCCTGCTCTTCCGCATATTTTTGCCGGTATTTCATTTCCCGTTCGTTCAGCATACAGCCGCCGCAGTGGACAATCAGCCCATAGTTCTTTAAATCCTCGGGAAATTCCGTTCCCGAACTCCACTCATATTGAAAATCTTTTCCCGTATAATCTTTAATCCAGCGCGGTATTTTTACAGTTCCTATATCGTCGCACTGGCGGTGATGGGTGCAGCCTTCGGATATGAGGATTTTATCTCCGGCCTCTAATCGATTCAAAGCGCTGACGCCCCGCACTGCCGACTCAAGATTTCCTTTATAGCGGGCAAAAAGAATGGAAAAAGAGGTCAATAAAATATCCTTCGGGGTATCCGCTGCCACACGCTTAAATGCCTGACTGTCCGTAATGACCATCTTGGGCTTTTTCCCCAACGCCTCCAGCGTCGGCTTCAATTCCGAATCTTTGACAACAATAGAAACCGCGTCTGCTTCCAGTATATCGCGGATGGTCTGCTGCTGAGGCAGGATCAGCCGTCCTTTGGGTGCCGCCGAATCAATCGGCACAACAAGGATAATGAAATCATCCGGCTGAATTAAATCCGCTACAATCCGCTGTTTTGACGTTTCTGTAACAGCCAAACGGGCAATTTTTTCCTTCAGGCTGTGAATCCCCGCTCCCTCTTTGGCGCTGACCCAAATATGCGGGTCATCCGCGTCAAAAGAACATACGGCGCACAGATCACTTTTATTTAATGCAATCACATAGGGAATCTCTTTTTCTTCAAACAGGTGAACCAGTTCTTCATCCGCACCAGTCATGCCCGTGACAGCATCAACAACAAGCACAGCCACATCCGTTTTATTTAATACCTGCCGCGTCTTTTTTACCCGCTCCCGGCCCAATTCGCCTTCATCATCAATTCCCGGCGTGTCAATAATCATTACCGGCCCGATTGGCAGCAATTCCATTGTTTTATATACCGGGTCTGTTGTTGTTCCCTTCACAGGGGAAACAATGGCCAGCGACTGGCCCGTTACCGCATTAACAAGGCTGGACTTACCAGCGTTTCTTCTTCCAAAAAAGCCTATATGCACCCGGTTTGCTGCCGGTGTCTGATTCAATCCCATGGTTTTCCTCCCTTTCATACCGTTAAAATAAATAAAAGGCGCCTTCTTCAAAAGAACCGCAACGGAGGTCTATGTCCGATTCTTCTTCGAAAACACCTTTTTATTTTACCTTTATTTTGGACTTTCTTCAAGCTCATTCATGGAAAGAAGCATATAACGGTCCACATCAAAATGCCGTTTTCCTACTTTCCGAACCGCTTTTACATCCCGGCGTTTAATCGCCTCAATAATCCCTAAATGATCCCGGTGAATCGATTTCATGGATTCAGGGAACAGATCTTCCATCAACATAATCCTCTGGCCGCTGGATTCATACAGCGTGTGTACCAGAATCGGAAAAATATCATTATGCGTTGCCTTTGCAATCTGCATATGAAGTTTCAAATCCAGGTTTCCATACCCGGTCTTTTCATTGAGATTCTTTTCCATCTGCTCATAGATTTTCTCCATGACTTCAATATCGTCCTCATCCGCATTTAACGCAGCCTTTTCAAACATCGCCAGTTCCAGAATTTCCCGAACCTCCAGCACCTGCATCTGACTGTGCCGGTCCTCATCCAGGATACTTTCAAAATGTTTGGCGAATCGCGCTTTTTGCTTATCTGTCACATAGGAGCCCTTACCCGGCCGGATTTCAATCAGTCCCCGGTCGCCCAACAACACCAATGCTTCTCTCAGAACATTCCGGCTGACACCGTATTCCTGAACCATTGTCCGTTCCGACGGAAGTTTTTCTCCTACCGACATTCCCTTAATTCTTTCTTCCAGCTTTTTATATATATCTGTGTACAGGTAATCCACCGGTCGCCCCTCCCTCTTCAAAATTTTATTCCTAAGCCCATTTTTATTTTTTATTTGAAATGGCACCAGTATGTATCACACACTGATGCCATTTCTAACATGTATGCTTTATATGCTCTTAATAGCTTTTTTATTTAGAGAGCAACACCAACATAGCAGCATACGCAAAGGATAATAAGATACAGAACACACCATTTAAGTGTCGCACTCATAATCTTACCATCGGAACCGGCCACACTGATAGCGGCGGCGGCCATTGCGATACTCTGTGGGGAAATCATCTTACCTGCGGTTGCACCTGCTGAGTTTGCAGCTACCAGCCATGCAGGGTCAATGTTCAACTGTCCGGCAATTTCTGTCTGCAGTTTTGCGAACATAACACAAGCAGATGTTGCACTACCTGTAACGAAACATCCAATACCACCGATAATCGGAGCGATGAATGGATAGAAGCCGCCTGTCAGAGCTACTAAACCGTTAGCTAATTTAGTAACCATACCGGCATAACCCATCAATTTAGCGATTGCTACGATAAATACTACCGTTGCTACGGCTTTCCAGTATTTCTTAATCGTTGCAACAAATTCAGCGCCAATATCGCCAATGCTTGCGCCCTGAATCAAACCACCGATAATACCGGCGATGAACATCCACACACCTGGTGTATTAATCCATGCAAAGGATAATGCTCCCGGATTTTCGCCTGCGTAGATAGTAACTGTTGATTTAATTCCGCCTAAAGCCTGGTTAATCGGAGGAACCAGCTTGGAGGAACCAAGAATAAAGATAACGATTAATACATAAGGAATCCATGCTTTTGCTACGCTCATCTGAGGTTTTGAAGAATCATGAGAAGCTGCCATTTCTTCCTTCTTTTCAAGCAGATATTCTTCCGGAATATCTCCGCCGGACTTACGTCCCATAATTACAACGGCTATTAAGGAAATGATAGCGCCGATTGTAACGGAAAGCTCTGGACCAACAAATGCGGAAATTGCATAAAATGGTACATAAAAGGATACTACGGACACAATCGTAATAGGCATAACGCCTTTCAATGCTTTTGGTGAACCGCCAACCAGCCAAACAATAATGAATGGAGATAAGATACACAAACCTGCAAGCAGCAGAGAAGTGTTAGCGGATAAAGGAATCATATCAATGCCCATAGCCTCGAAACCTGCTGTGTTATAAGCGCTGATTGTCGGTGTACCGATGGCACCGAATGCAGGAGATGCCGCATTACCAATCAAACAGATAACAGCGGATGCGATTGGGTCAAATCCAAGACCTACCATCATGGCTGCCGGAATAGCAACGGCTGTTCCGAAACCGGCAATACCTTCCATGAAGTTACCGAAACACCATCCAAGGATTAACGCTGCAACACGTTTATCATTGGAAACGGATGCCAACATGTTCTTGATAACATCCATACCGCCTGTGCGTAAACTCAGATTGTATACGAACATAGCGCCAAACATAATGATACCGATTGGCCAGATAGCTGCCAGAGCGCCTTCTAATGCGCCCGTGCCAACTTCAACAACTGACATACCATATACAGCCAGACATTCAACTGCTGTAATGATGAGACCTATACCACAGGCATTGAAACCTGACATTTTAAAAGCTGTCATAGAGATAATCAGCCATGCAATAGGTATAAGTGCGAGAATAACTTGTAATAACATAACCCTCTCCCTTTCTTTGGTTAAATTTGGTTCTTCCGGTTCTACCGGTTCTACCAGCGTTATGGTGATATTATAACACCCTTTATTCAAATTGTCTATAAATTTTTATCGTTAATTAAATAACTTTTGACAACTTGTACAATAGCAGAAAAATACATCGGGGACAGCGGAAATTATTCCTCTGTCCCCAAAAAATATCTGCTATTCTGTTATCTTTTTCAACTCTTCTTCTGTAAGCTTCGTGATACGCATAATCATTTCATCCGAAAGACCTTCCTTCCGCATATTCAGGGCATCTTCTAACTTTGCTTCCAGTTTGCCCTTTCTGCGGCCTTCAGCTATCCCCTCATTACGGCCTTTTTCTCGGTCATAATACCTCTCTTCCCACGCCTGCATGTAACGCACACCTACTTCCTCACTGGCCTTCACCTTACACACCCGCTGATGCAGCCGACGAACTCTCTTACTCTGAGAGCTTGCCGCCACCTCATCCGTTGAATTCTTTACATAATGCAGGAACTCTACCAACTCTTCAGATACCTCATCCTCATTTTTCCCCTCGGTATTCAGAAAAATCCGGGTTGCGCCGTCCTCCAACTGAAATCCCGGAACTTCCCGGCACTGGGGCAAAAATGTATATTGATATTTTCCATAACCAAACAAATCAAATGACATGATAACAATAATATAGGACGTATTTAATACGTTGTAATTTGGAATTCCTGGTTCCAATAAAGATGTATCCAAAAGAGCCTGATAATACCGACTGCGTTTCGCCATATCGTTCCTCCGCTCATCCTGCATTTCCGTATTATAAACAATCTGCTCATCATCCATGGCAAATACATCCATCCGTATAGAGCGAATCAACGGCGATAATCGTGCCTCTTTCTCAGTTTCATTTTGAATAATGGCAGAAATCTCTCTCCCAAAAATTATACTCAGGACATCCTGATGAATTTTTTCATCCTCCATAACGATGTCAAAGAGAAAACGGCTTGTAAGGTTCAGTTCATTTAATGATTTTCTTTTAAATTCGTGTTTCATTCACATTTCTCCTTTATTATAACGAGTATTTCTCAAAAAAACAATGGGATTTCTAATTAGAAAGATCAGGTGATATATCACAGAAATGTTCTTAAGATAAAATTATTGTAACGCAAAAAAATCCCCGATACAAATACAATGTATCGAGGATTTTCGATGTTATCCGACTATTTTTTAACAATATATGATTTTTAACAATAAAAGAAGCGCGAGACGGGATTCGAACCCGCGACCCTCGCCTTGGCAAGGCGATACTCCACCACTGAGCCACTCGCGCTTACTGCCTCATCTCAAAGGCAAGTATGAGTATACAATAGAATATCTTCCTTGTCAACAGTTTTTTGAATTTTTTGTAAATTTTTTATAAAAAACCTGATTCACATTTTGCTCCAAATAAACTATAATTAAAGTACATCAGAAATGGCAAGATTCTGACTGTACATAGTAATACATCAGGAGGAATGTCTATTGAATAATATTACTTTACAGACATTAAAAACTTTTATGAGTGATGTCCTGGATGACAAATTTAAAGGTTTCGAAGGCAATATGGATCAGAAACTCGAAAGCTTCGAAGGCCGTGTGAATCAGAAATTCGAATCTTTTGAAGACAATATGAACCAAAAGCTCGAATCCCTCGAAGGCCGTGTGAATCAGAAATTCGAATCTTTTGAAGGCAATATGAACCAAAAGCTCGAATCCCTCGAAGGCCGCATGGACCAGAAACTGGTATCCCTCGAAGGCCGCATGGACCAAAAACTCGAATCCCTCGAAGGCCGCATGGACCAAAAACTGGAAAGCCTTGAAAATCGCATGGACCAAAAGCTGGAAAACGTAAAAACCGAATTAGAAAATTCTATGGACGAAAAGCTCAGAGATTCGGAAAATCTACTGCTTGAAGAAATGGAACGGACACGAATTATTTTAGAAAATAAAATCAGCACTGTTCAGCAGAATGTAGATGTCTTAAATCAATCCTATCGAATTGCAAAATTTGAAAATGAGAACTTATCCTTAGTTATCGATATGGTTCAAAATCTGACAAAAAAAGTAGATGAACTTGAAAAGAAAACCGCCTGAAAATACGAAGCAAGAAAAAAAGCGCCCTATGACGCTTCATATACAAAAGAAAAATTAATTAAAACATATTTGGGGAGAGCGGGCTTGCCACTGCTCTCCCCCACAAAACAATTCTTATCCCTAATCCTCTTCATTGTGATACATCGGCTCAAATACCCGGCTGAGTTCTTCATCTTTTTTCTTATCCTCTGCCGCCGCTTCCATAGCTTCCTTACAGAAATAATCCTGCGAAGACACTAATGTCTTGCCCCGTTTGTCCGGCTTCTGATAAGTATCGTCCGGCTGAAGATAATGGGCTTTGACATTATCCTGGAGCTGAATGTCAAGAATGTGCATCACTTCTTTTTTGCACGTCTCATCCTCCACCGGGAACATGATTTCCACACGGCGGTCCAGGTTTCTCGGCATCCAGTCCGCGCTTCCCATAAATACATTTTCCCATCCATTATTATAGAAATAGAAAATACGGCTATGTTCAAGGAAATTGCCGACGATGGATTTTACGGTAATATTCTCACTGATTCCCGGAATTCCCGTTTTCAGGCAGCAGATTCCCCGGATAATCAATTCAATTTTAACTCCGGCCGCAGAGGCTTTATATAAGGCCATAATAATTCCCTTATCGCAAAGGGAGTTCATTTTTGCAATAATATGGGCCGGACGGCCTTCCCGGGCATTGACTTCCTCCTGGTGAATCAGTTCAATAAAGCGGTCGCGAAGCCAGAGAGGCGCCAGGGACAGTTTGTTCCATGCCAGCGGCTCCGAATATCCCGAAAGCATATTAAATACGGCGGTGGCGTCCTCGCCGATTGGTTTTGCACAGGTTAAAAGCCCCATATCCGTATACATTTTTGCTGTGCTGTCGTTATAGTTTCCCGTTCCCAGATGGACATAACGGCGGATGCCGTCCTCTTCCTGGCGGACAACAAGGGTAATCTTACTGTGGGTTTTCAAGCCTACCAATCCATAAATAACATGGCAGCCGGCTTTCTCCAGTTTTTTCGCCCAGATGATATTGTTTTCTTCATCAAAACGGGCCTTTAACTCAACCAGCACCGTCACCTGCTTGCCATTCTCCGCCGCCTCAGCCAGGGATGCGATAATCGGCGAATTGCCGCTGACCCGGTAAAGGGTCTGCTTAATCGCCAGCACATCCGGGTCTTTCGCCGCCTGCCGAACAAAATCAACCACCGTGTCAAAACTCTGGAACGGATGAAATAATAATATATCTTTTCTGCGAATCTGGGTGAACAAATCTTCTTCCGGATTTATATCCTTTGAAAGCTGGGGCTGATATTTCGGATATTTCAAATGGTCATAACCATCCAGGCCGTTCACCTTCATGAGAAATGTCAAATCCAGCGGCCCGTTAATGCGATAAATCGAAGCCTCGCCCACATTCATGGCTTTTTTCAGAATTTTAAGCAGCCGCTTATCCATACTGTCTTCAACTTCCAGCCGGATAACCTCTCCCCACTGGCGGCGCTTCAACTGTTTCTGAATTTCCTTCAAAAGGTCCGCCGCATCTTCCTCATCAATACTCAAATCCGCATTTCGCATAATCCGGTACGGATGGGCGCAGATGACCTTATAGTTCAGGAACAGCTTCTGAATATTCATTTCAATCACCTGTTCCAACAAAATTAATGTCCTATGCCCCTTTTCATCCGATGGAATCTCTATAAATCTCGGAAGCACCGAAGGCACCTGCACCGTCGCAAAATCATATTCGGATTCATCTTCTTTATCCGAAATCAGGGCGCCGATATTTAAGGATTTATTCCGAATCAGCGGAAATGGGCGGGAAGAATCCACTGCCATCGGCGTCAGCACCGGATACACATCCTGCTGAAAATACTGATTCACATAGCTTCTCTGAGCCTCGCTCAAATCCTCATAGGAGTCAATAATTGTCAGCCCGTTTTGTTTCAGCATCGGCTTTAAGGAACGGTTATAGGTTGTATACTGGGTATTCACCAAATCATGGGTTTTCCTGCTGATAGCATCCAACTGCATCTGGGGCGTCATGCCCGCAATATCCGGTTTCACATATTTCGCATTGACCATATCCTTCAATGAAGCCACACGAATCATGAAAAACTCATCCAGATTTGACGATGTAATACTCAAAAACTTTAATCGTTCAAAAAGCGGAATGGTCTTATCCCTGGCTTCGCCAAGAACACGGTAATTAAAATCCAGCCAGCTCAGTTCCCTGTTTGTAAAATATTCTGCTCTGCTCACATCCATTTCAATTACCCCCTTCGTTTCTGCCGGAGAATCGGACGGAGGCCATAAATCTGCTCAAAGAAATGAGCCCTGCTGTCCATCATCCCCTGCTCCAGCGTAATATCATAAATGGTATTTGCCATAATTTTCAATTCATTTTCCTTCACTGTGACACGGACATCCTGAATCCGCTGCAGATGGCTTCGGTCCATGCCGTTTGCCAACCGGAGAATGGCGGCCATTTTCAGCATCCGCACATAACTCATATGATTCATCTCTCCGGCCACCTCGGCATAATCCGGGACATCGCCGTTGGAATTAAATCGGATCACATTGGCGACAATCCGTTTTTCTTCCTCGGAAAGACCGATAATCTCCGTATTTAAAACAAGATAATAGGTGTTATCCGTGCCGTGCATCATATTCACATATTTTCCGCAGTCATGGAGAATCCCCGAAACCTGTAGCAGCAGACGGTCCCTTTGGTTCAGACCGGAAATTTTTCGTATACTGTCAAAAATTGCCATGGAAAGCTGCTCCACATTCTGCGTGTGCTTCATATCGCTTTCATAATGCTTTGCCACCTGCCGGGTTACTGAGATAATATCCTCCGCAAAATCCCGGGTATTTTTCACCATATGATGGCTGCGCACATAATCCGCCAGGATACCGTCGCACAGGCCCACATTGGATGCCCAGACAACCTCTCCGCCAAGCATTTCCACCAGATTCTTAAAAATAATCATCGACGGTTTGAGCACAGTGGCCGTCTCATAAGGGATATTATATTTCTTTGAAATATCCTCTTCCCGGCTCCGCATCAGTTTAATATAAAACTTCTCAAACTGGGAAGCGGTAAAGCTTTCTCTGTTTTTTGAGGCATTGACCGCATTCAGCAGAGTGGCAATTTCCTCGCCGAGAACAATCACATGCTTTACCCGGCGCTCTTTAATGACAAGCCGCTGCAGTGTCCGCAGATCATTGCCGATATAATCTTCCATAACACGGACAAAGGATGTGGTCTGCTGCTCTATATCCGCCAGAATTTCCCGAATTCTCAGGGAACCCAGTTTCAGATTTTGAGTCCACTGCAGGGCGCCGTCCGTATACACAGATACCTGCAGGCTTCCCGATGAGAGGTCGACCACCGCCATTCCCTCTTTTGAAAGAGATTCAAACTGACCCATTGTTCCCGCCAATGACTGCAGCACAAGAAAACGCTGCTGCGCATTTCCGATAATCTGCACATTCAAACCGGTATGAAGCCGAATCTGGTCCAAAACCAAATCCCGGTTGGCAGCCTCTCTCATGGCGCTCCCCGCATAAGCCACATACTTTTCAATCCGATATTCCTTCAGTTTATCGACAAAGCCCCCCAAAACGCCGCACAATTCCCGCGCGGTATCATAGGAAATTATTCCCGTATTATAAGTATCTGCTCCAAGCTCCACCATCGAACGGACATATTCCACTTCCTGAATCCCCGTCCTTTTGGAAAACTGATAGATTTTCATTGCAACCTCATTTGAACCTACATCAATAGCCGCCAACATCTGTATGGGCATCCGTTCTGCCTCCCTCCTGCTTATTCCGCAATTCCAATCAGATGATTGATAAACTGCTGTGCTGTCCGCCCGGAACGGCCGCCATGGCCAAGCTCCCATTTGACAGCTTCCTGCTCAATCTCTGTTTCACTCATAGTTATACCATATCGTTTCGCCAGTTCTCTGGCAATCTCCAGATATTCTTTCTGATTCGGCTTGCCATAGTAAATGGATTCGCCAAAACGGCTGGCCAGCGACAGTTTTTCCTGCATGGAATCATTGCCGTGCACATCATCCGGCGCCTGCTTTCTGTCACCCCAGGTTTCACGGATGAGATGTCTCCGGTTTGATGTGGCATAAATAACCACATTATCCGGCTTCGTCTCCAACCCGCCTTCAATAATCGCTTTTAAATATTTGTATTCAATCTCAAATTCTTCAAAGGACAAATCGTCCATATACAGAATATATTTGTAGTTTCGGTTTTTAATCTGGGCAATAACATTTGAAATATCTTTAAACTGATGTTTATATATTTCAATCATGCGGAGTCCGTCTTTATAATATTCATTTAAAATCGCTTTAATACTTGTCGATTTTCCCGTACCGCTGTCGCCGTAAAGCAGGACGTTATTCGCCTTCTTTCCCTGGATAAAAGCCTCCGTGTTATCTCTCAGCTTTTTCTTCTGAAGCTCATAGCCGACAATATCTGAAAGAACCACCTTTTCTGTCCGGGTAATCGGTGCAATCTCCGGCTCCTGGCCATCGCTGATAATTTTAAATGCCCGGTGAAGTCCGAATTTTCCCACGCCGTAATCCTTATAAAAATCCGTCAGCACATCATACATCCGATGGATATCTTCGGCTGCTGCCAGTTGGCCATTCAACTCCTCAATCCGCTCTCTCAGACTCTGACTGTAGATAATTCCCATATTGTCCGGGCTGTGAAATGCACGGATCATACTGATAAAATGCACGCCAAGCGTCTTTTCTATGTCATCCCACTCCACATCATAGGCTTCCTTAAAAATGCGCAGATCATGCAGCGCCAGCTCATTAATACTGCCTTCAAGGGCTCCTTTCTTTTCGCAGGACATGCTGAAAGCATTCTCATTGGTTGTCAGAAGATAGGTGAGATACCCATGCCAGAGATTGCCGTTGAAACCGTGGTCCCTGGCAATGGTGACAATTTCGTTGATGCACTGATACAGCTTGTCAACCAATACCTCTCTGTCACAATCCTCGCTGGAATAATTGTTTGCCACATCGGCCATATCATAAAAAATCCTTTCCGCAAAATTACGGTATAAAATTAACTCATGTACTCTGATTTTCATTGTCCCTGCTCCACTCCTATATAGTTTCCAAGAATACGGAATCCCTCTGTTTCCGACTGAATACCGTGAAGCGCATTTCTCACGGCCTGTTCCCTCAGATTTCCGTTAAAATCAACGAAGAAACGGTACTGCCACGGTTTTCCCTGAATCGGGCGGGATTCAATCCGCGTCATATTCAAGCCATTAAAAATAAAATGGCCGAGAATATTGTACAGCGTACCGCTCTCATGAGGCACTTCAAAACAAACGCTGATTTTGTCTGCTTTTTCCTGAAATACTTTTTCATGGCTTATAATGACAAATCGAGTGAAATTATTGTCCAAATCATTTAATTTCTCTTTCAGCACCGTCAGCCCAAAATTTCTGGCCGCCTGTTTGCTGGCAATGGCCGCCTGGGTCATATCGCCGTCATCCAACACCCTTTTGGCCGACGCCGCCGTATTCTGGAGGCTGACCTGCTGCCACTCTCTGCGTCCATCAAGGAAACGGCTGCACTGCATCAGCCCCTGGGGATGGGAATAAACGGTGCGGATGTCTTCCATCCGGCTTCCCGGAAGTCCCAGAAGGGCATGTTCGATTTTTATCATTGTTTCACCCACGATATGATTATCATAGGCGGATAACAAGTCATAGACATCATTTACACTGCCTGTGGAAGAATTTTCGATGGGCAGAACTCCGTACTCGGCCTTTCCGCTGTGCACCGCCTCCATGGCGTCCCCAAAGGTTTCCACATTAAAGCCGCTGATTTCTGCGCCGAAGTAGCCGTCCATCGCCGCCTCCGCATAGGCCCCCGGAACACCGGTGTAGACCACCCTTGTCTCCGGCGTCGTCACCATATCCCCCACCCGGAAACCTTCCAGATCGCTCCGCTCGCTGGCCAGACGCTGATACTGAAGCATACGGCTGACAGCCATAATCTGCCCGAAAAGGGATTCCACAGCCTGACGGTTAAAGGCATTTGATGTCTTCTCTGTCACCTTTTGTATTTTACTTTTCTCCCGCTCCTTATCGAGAACAGGCTTTCCAACGCCCCGCTTGAAAGCGGCAACCCTTTCCGCCACCGCCATGCGCTGTTCAAAAAGACTGACAATCTGGTCATCAATCGTGTCAATCTCATCTCGTAATTTTATTAAGTCTTCCATTGTCTCCTACTCCTTGTCCACGATTGCCTTGTTGGCCTCATATAAATCAAATCTCAGGCGGTCCTTCTCCATTTGTGAAAGAAAGGCGCCGTTTACCGCATTTTGATTCATCTGATAAATTTCATATGGCGTAAAGCCAAGATACCGCTCAAGCTTCCGGTATTCCTCGGCCAGCGTAATCCCGGATACTCTCAGGCGGTCCGTGCAAACGCACACCGGAACACCCCGGTCAAATAGCTTTCGAATCGGATGATGGCTGTAATTTTCCACGGAGCCCAGTTTCAGATTGCTGGCCGGACAACACTCAACAACAACTTTCCGGTTTATAATCTCCTGCAAAAGGTCGTCATCATCCAGAATATGTAAGCCCTGGCTGATTCTCTGGGCTCCATAACGAATCGCCTTGCGCATACTGTCCGTATTATATTGGCCCGCATGAACCGTAAATGGAATATGCTCTTCCTTAATCAGCGCAAAAAGCCAGTCGAAAACATCCGTCTCATAAAGCTTTTCATCCAGCAGAAGGTCCAATCCGCAGACGCCTTTGCGGAGATGCTTTTTCGCTTCCACAAGAGTTTCGAAAGATTCATGCTCATCCATTTTCGGTATAATGCAAAGCACCAAATTGGCGCGAATCCGGCGGCTTTCCTGCATTCCCCGGGCCAGTCCTTCCAGGGCGGCCGTTACCGCATCCCCCTGGCGCAGTCCGCCCAGAGTACATTCGGAGGGCGAAAAACGGATTTCCGCATACATAACCCCCTGAGCATCTAATTCCTTAACCATTTCCGACATGGCGCGGCGAATGGCGCGGCGATCCTGCAGAACCCAGTCCGTCATATCGCACAGTTCATAAAACTCCGCCGTATCCGCACAGTGGTCCGGCGCCTCCAGATAACTTTCAAGCTCTGAAGCATTGTAAGTTGGCAAAGGAACATTTCTCTCCTTAGCATATTCAATAATTGTCGCCGGTTTTAAGGACCCGGCCAAATGTACATGCAGATCAATCATGACTCATTGCCTCCTTCTTATTCAATACTTCTTTTAATTGGTGAATCGTCTTTTTTTCCACCGGGTGCCAGACCCAACCGCCAATCTCATCCAGCGGTTCCAGCACAAAACGGCGATTTATCATATCCGGGTGGGGCACACACAAATCTTCGGTGTGTATCACTTCTTCCCCGTACAAAAGAATATCCAGATCAATGGTTCGCGGCCCCCAGTGAATTTTCCTCTCCCGGTGCAGAAGCTTTTCAATCTCCTGGGTGCGCTTCAGCAATTCCTCCGGCGGCAGCCATGTCTGCAGTTTCAGACAGCCGTTCAAAAAATCCTCCTGCTCCGTATATCCATAGGGCTCGGTTTGAATCAAAGCAGAAACTTTTTCCACCCGAATTCCCTCTGTCTGCGCTAATAAATCAATGGCAGATTGGATATTTTTTTCTTTATCTCCCATATTGCTGCCGATTCCGATATAAACTTCACGCCATTCACGACAGGCTTCGACATACACTGTTCCGAAGGGAATCGGTATCGGAGCTTCCGGCTTATATAACTTTACACAAGCTTTGTGAAGTTTCGGAAAATTTATCATTAAACCTTCGCAAATTTCCCCGGCGGCCCGCTCGATCAGCTTATAATTCTGCCGTGTCATCACTTCTTTGATATATTCACAGACAGTGCCGTAATTTACGGAAGATTCCAAATCATCCCTGTGCTCTGCCTCCCATGTGTCCAGATATAAATCTGCCGACACATAAAACATCTGCCCCTTTTCTGTCTCTTCAGGATAAACGCCATGATGGGCAAACACTTCCAAATCTCTTATCCCAATGTGTCCCAAATTGATTCCTCCTGCACTTTCAAAATCGCCTCGGCCATTTGTATCGCCCGCCGATTGGCTTCCACATCATGGACACGGACAAAACTCATTCCGGCCATAACGCCCATAACCGTTGTCGCCAGCGTCCCCTCCACTCTCTGAGCAGCCGGCAAATCCAGCGTCAGCCCAATCATGGATTTTCTGGAGGTTCCCAAAAGCACCGGATATCCCAATTCCCGAAATGCTTCCAGATGCTTCATGACTATCAGATTATGCTCATAGGTCTTTCCAAATCCGATACCCGGGTCCAAAATAATCTGATGTTCTCCAATACCGGCGGCCTCCGCGATGGCAAGAGTCTCTTTCAAATCATTCAGGCAATCCGTCATAAAATGCTTATAATCCGCGGTCTGCCGATTGTGCATCAGACAGCACGGCACTTTTGCTCCGGCAATCACCTTCGCAAGTTTTTCATCGTATTTCAGGCCCCAGATATCATTAATTAAATCTGCTCCGGCTTTAACGGCTTCCTCCGCCACGCCGGATTTATAAGTGTCCACCGAAACCGGCACATCAAATCGTTTTTTTACAGCTTCAATCACCGGGAGCACCCGTTCCTTCTCTTCCTCATCGGAAATCAAAGTATGTCCCGGCCGGGTGGATTCGCCGCCGATATCGATGATGTCCGCTCCCTCCGCTGTCATCTGCTCCGCATGGCGCAGCGCTTTGTCCAAAGTTGTATATTTTCCGCCATCGGAAAATGAATCCGGCGTCACATTTAAAATACCCATAATATAGGTATGTCCCGCCCTCTCAAATTCCTTTCCGCCAATTGTCATTGTTCCCTTCATGCAATCACTCCTGCTGTCCTTTTTTCTTCACTCCAGTTACATTCCGCTGACGCAGCGCAGGCATAACATGGCCGGGATATTTTATCCGCCCGATAAATCATACGCCCCAGAGGGCTTGTCCAGGCCTCTGCCCTGTCCCGGTGACTTAAAATTGCCTGACAGATTATCGCACTTTCATCCCCGTCAAACCCCGCATCCGCCAAAATCTGCCGCGCCAGCTTTTCGCTGGAAATATGATGCGGAATACCTTCTTTATATTGAAGATATTTTCCCACATC
Organism: uncultured Eubacteriales bacterium; assembly: GCA_900549105.1. Classification (GTDB taxonomy): domain Bacteria; phylum Bacillota; class Clostridia; order Lachnospirales; family Lachnospiraceae; genus Frisingicoccus. The sequence continues at coordinate 3,233 of URND01000017.1, read as the reverse complement.
ATGGAGAAGCCCCGCCGCATAGACCACATCTTTTCGAAAGCCCGCCTCCTGCTCCAGATTGTCAATCCAGGCAATCCGGGCCACATCCAGCAAATGGCCCATCCCATGGCCGCAGAATATCCGGTCTTTCTCCAGAACATCTATCCACTCCATGGCCTTTTTAAACTCTCCGTGCCGCAGAATCTCCTGGATTCGGGCCATATTCTTCGGGATTTCATTCCACCCTGCCGTCAGACTCATGACTGCACCATGTGAAAGACCATCTGCTGAAGAGCCTTGTCATTCGCAAAAGCTCCCCGGCAGACATATGTCATCGTCTGACTTCCGGGCTTTTTAATGCCCCGCATCGTCATACACATATGCTCCGCCTGCAAAATAACCATAACGCCCTTCGGTTTTAAGCAATCCATGATTGCATCTCCAATCTGCGCTGTCATCTGCTCCTGAATCTGAGGCCGTCTGGCAAACACATCCACTGTCCGCGCCAGTTTGCTCAGGCCCACCACCTTATTATCCGGGATATAGGCAATATGGGCTTTTCCGTAAAAGGGAAGCAAATGATGCTCACAGGTTGAATAAAAGGTGATGTCTTTTTCCAGCACCAGTTCATTATTCACCGCCGGAAAAGTTTTTTCCAGATGCACCGCCGCATCCTCATCCAAACCGCCGTAAATCTCTCTATACATATTTGCAATACGGCGCGGCGTATCGATCAGCCCCGGACGCTCCAAATTCTCGCCGATGCCCTCCAGCAGCAGCCGTATTCCTTCCTCGATTTTCTTCTCATCTATCATGTCAGCCTCCGCTATATAATTTTTAACTGTTCTCAGTAAGCTTGAGAATACCTCGCTAACTGTTCACAGTATATCACAAAATGTCGAAATAGTTGATAACGAACCGAAAATTATTATGACATCCCCCGATTTTGCCTGCTTTTTCGCGATATCAAGGGCATTCCCGGCTGTCTCGGCGTCGATAACCTGCTCAAAATAAGGCTGAGCCGCATTTTTTAATTCGGCGCTGTCAAGCCCGCGGATATTTTCAGGGGTAAAACTTATCAGTGTTTTGGAAACGCTGTGCATTTCCTCTAAAATAGCTCTATAGTCTTTATCCGCAAAAACTCCCATGATAAGAATTTTTCTCTGCTCCGGGAAATAGGCCTCAACCGACTCCCTTAACGCCGCCGCTCCATCCGCATTGTGGGCGCCGTCAATAAAAATCAACGGTTCCCTGGACAGACACTGAAATCTTCCCGGCCATTTAGCCCTGGAGAGTCCCTGAATAATTGCCGTCCGCATCGGATTTTCCAGTTTCAGCGCTTCGACGGCCTCGATGGCAATGCAGGCATTTTCCACCTGATAAGTCCCGCCCAGATGAATGGTCAAATTTTTATACTGTTTATAATCAAAAATCTGACGGGCTTCAAAAAGCCGCCGTTCTTTGACTGTCAGACGATTCCAGTCTCCTACTTCAGGAGAAATGTGCTTTTCACGGCACTGTTCTAGAAGAACCGCCATGGCTTCCGGCTTCTGGGGCCCGATAACCGCCGGTGTCCCCGGCTTTAGTATGCCCGCTTTTTCAAAGGCAATCTCGGAAAGCGTATTTCCAAGCTGGGCCATATGGTCCATCGAGATAGACGTAATCACCGACAATATCGGATGAGCCGCCGCATTGGTAGAATCCAGCCGACCGCCCATCCCCGTTTCAAGAACAACAAAATCACAGCCGTTTTTCTTAAAATACCAAAATCCAAGAGCCGTTTCCACTTCAAACACCGTCGGCGCTTCCATGCCCTCCGCTGCCATGGCCTCACATATTTCCCGGATTTCACTCATACCCTCAGACAAAGCCTCCGGCTCGATATAAATGCCATTTATCTGAATCCGTTCTCTATAATCATATAAGGTTGGAGAAATATATCGTCCAACCTTATAACCTGCCGCCTCTAAAATAGCCGCAATAAATGTGCAGACGGACCCTTTGCCGTTCGTCCCCGCCACATGAATCATCTTTAAGTCCTGCTCAGGCCGGCCAAGCCGGTTCAAAAGTTCCTCCATCCTATCCAATCCAAGGATAATTCCGGATTTTCCAATCTGCTGAATCCAATCCATCGTTTCTCTATATGTCATTTGATTCACTTTATCGCCACCTACTTTTCGTCACACACCTGAAAAATGTAAAACTTCAAATAATAAGACTCGTCCGCCGCCCACAAAATCGGATGGTCCGGCGCCTGAGTGCGGAACTCCACCTGCCTCAGCCGCTTATGGGCGCTGCGGGCCGCCTGCTGAATTGTTTCCGTAAACCGCTCATAATCCATAAAATGGGAGCAGGAGCAGGTTGCCAGATAGCCGCCGTCCTTCACCAGCTTTAATCCCCGGATATTAATTTCCCGGTAACCTTTGACCGCATTTTTAATCGAATTTCTGGATTTTGTAAAGGCCGGAGGGTCGAGAACTACCAAATCAAATTTTTTTCCTTCTTTTTCCAAAGCCGGCAAATATTCAAAAACATCGGCGCAGACAAAATCCGCAAAGGAATCCACCCCGTTTAAAACAGCGTTCTCTCTGGCTTGATTCACCGCCAACTGGGATGCATCCACGCCGGTCACATGGGCTGCCCCGCCAAGGGCTGCGTTTAAAGCAAAGGAGCCGGTATGGGTAAAGCAGTCCAGCACCTCAAAACCACGGCTTAAACTTCCCACAGCTTTCCGGTTTTCCTTCTGATCCAGGAAAAATCCCGTTTTTTGACCATCCTTCACATCAACAATATATTTGACGCCGTTTTCTGTGATCGGCACCTTCGTGTCAAAGGCTTCCCCGATGAAGCCTTTCACCCGTTCCATGCCCTCCTGCTGGCGCACCTTCGCATCGCTCCGCTCATAAACGCCGCGAATCGAAATGCCGTCCTCCGCCATAACCTCTTTCAATAAATCAATAATCTGCAGTTTATATTTATCAATTCCCAAGGCCAGCGACTGAACAACAAGTACATCCGAAAATTTATCCACAACCAGCCCCGGAAGGAAATCCGCCTCGCCAAAAATCACCCGGCAGCTCTCCGTATCAATGACTTTTTTCCGATATTCCCAGGCATTTTTCACCCGCATCCGCAAAAACGCTTCATCAATCTCCTGTTCCACATTCCGCGTCATCATGCGGACACGGATTTTGGACGCATTATTTATAAAACCACGGCCCATCGGATACCCGTCAAAATCACGGACAATGACA
>URND01000016.1 GCA_900549105.1 uncultured Eubacteriales bacterium | reverse complement strand
CTACAAGTGCCAGGTAGAAGAAATACCTATGAGGAATTGAAACTTATTTCGTGTTTTTCAAGGTACGATTAAGTTTTAGGATTGTAGAAGAAATACCTATGAGGAATTGAAACTTCATTTATTTCCTTATCGTTTAAGATACTCTTCTGATACACAACAGGTAGAAGAAATACCTATAAGGAATTGAAACAGATAGCATAGTTGCAGGGTTTGTGTTGCCCTCAGCTTCGGGTAGAAGAATTACCTATAAGGAATTGAAACAAATTTTTTTATAAGACATATTCATTTCTCCTTTCATGTAGAAGAGTTACCTATAAGGAATTGAAACCTAATTCGGTTACTTCTTTGCTAGGATCAGACTCCGCAGCTTCAACTGCAGTAGAAGAATTACCTATAAGGAATTGAAACAGGAAGAGGATAAGACTTTCCTCCTGGTACATTTATTGGTTTCAAGCCGGTAGAAGAAATACCTATGAGGAATTGAAACTTAAACGCCCCATTAAAATTACTTTGTTCATAATTTTTCCTCCTTTAAGTAGAAGAATTACCTATGAGGAATTGAAACGAACATGAAATTCAAATTCTTTATTGCTAGAATGGCTTTTATGAAATTTGAAGAAAATGTCCATGGGATTAGCCGAGGGATAGTAAGGGAGTATTTTAGAAAATATGGTGTAACCTCATAAAATGGGGTTACACCGTTTTTTATGCTTTCAGGCAGTTCTTCTTGCTCGATTCCATTTCTTTCCTTAAACGGATGATTTTCAAGGGGAACAAGCCACGCATTAATGCATTTACGGCAAGGGTTATTGGATGTTTGTTTGCCGGTTTTGAAGCTTAAGGAGAACATAAAAGTGCAAATAACTCGCTTGAAAAACCATATAAAAGTACAAATAATATATGGATTTACTTGATAATTGGTGCAAATTATAGTATAATACTGCATCATATGCTTGGAGGTTTACCTTATGGAGCGAATTGCATTAAAAAAGCTGGTAGATTGGAATAACAATAAACGCAAAAAGCCATTGATTATTTGGGGTGCAAGGCAGGTTGGTAAAACCTATCTTGTAGAAGAACTTTTCGCTAAAAAGTATTATAAAAACAACTACATCTATGTTGATTGTAAAAAAGAAGATGAGATTCGTGAGTTCTGTTCTAAAACAGCCAATGCAGAAAAAATTATCGAATATATTTCGTTGCGCAAAGGAAAGCAAATAGATAAAAGGACTTTGTTGATTTTTGACGAAGTGCAGGAATGTCCAAATATTATTTCTTCTCTCAAATATTTTTGTCAGGATTTTAGAGAAATTCCTGTTATTGCAACTGGCTCAATGGTTCGTATCAAACTTCAAAGAGAGACACATAAAAGAGGTTCAAGGGAAAACGATAAATTCCTTTTCCCTGTAGGTAAAATCAATCATATAACGATTTACCCTATGACCTTTGATGAATTTTTAATGAATAGCAATAAAATGCTTTTTGATGCCATCAAAAAGGCTTATGAAAACAAGCAGCCGTTGGATAAACAAATTCATGAATTGGCGATGGAGCAAGTATATAGGCATTTGCTTGTAGGCGGTATGCCCGAAGCGGTAGACGCTTATATTGACGAGAATAATCTTCTTGAGGCAAGAGAAATTCTTAAAGTTTTGTATGATAACTATCTTTCTGATATGGAACTTTATCAGGCAAGTCAAGAGGCAGTATTGCGTTCTCGAGCTCTGTTCCAAAACATTTATAGAGAACTGAATAAGGAATCTAAAAATTTCTCTCCCGGACTTATTGAGGAAAAGAGCAAAACAAGAGATTATGCAACCTCTATTCAGTGGCTCACAATGGCTCACGTTGTTAATCAATCCTTCCAACTAAAAGAACGTATTACAATGCCGCTTATGCCGGATAGCGAAAGTAGTTTCCGTTTGTTCCTTGGAGATATTGGCATGTTCTCATATCAAAGCGGTATCAATGCGGCTTCGTTTGTGTCGAGTGAAAGAGATAATACTTTGTCGGGAATATTCTTTGAAAACTTTGTGGCTAACGAATTGATTGCAAAAGAGCATAAATTGTTTTATTGGCGTGGTAAGTCATCGGCTGAGCTTGAATTTATTATTGAGTCGAACAACAAACTGTATCCACTCGATGTCAAAAAAGGCAGAGGCACACTTAACTCCCTTGAAAAATTCTCAAATCATAATAAGTTTGAATATGCCATTAAAGTTTCTAAGAATAACTATGGCTATAATTCTGAGCAAAAACTGCTCACTATACCGTTTTACTTTATCCCGTTTGTGGCAAAAGATCTTGCAGACGGTAAGATGGGGATATAATGCCTTAGTGATGCTGATTAAATAGCTTTCTTACATTTTTTGATTTTATCAAAGGTAGAGAAGCTATGTACCTTAAAACCGAAAGCCTCACGCTTGTCCACATTGAATATTTGTATGGCAAAGGCAATAAAAAGTGGGTCAACCGACGGTTAAAAATCCAAAAGGCCGGAAACCCTTGATTTTAAAGGAAACTTAAAAAGAGGTTGCCCCACTTTTTTTACGAAAAAAGGGCAAAAAATACAGATTTGGGGTGGAAAGGGAAAAAAGAATGTGATAAAATCAGTTGTAGAAGAATTACCTATAAGGAATTGAAACAAATCTAATTGTCGCTGTTGAGAAAAAACATTTTTTAAAAGTAGAAGAATTACCTATAAGGAATTGAAACCAGAAGCAAAGATGCTTTCAACATCGCCTTCAACTGCAGCCTGTAGAAGAATTACCTATAAGGAATTGAAACCTTTTTCCGCCTCCTCATAGCATTGCTTGTAATTTAGTAGAAGAATTACCTATAAGGAATTGAAACCCAATTTAAATTCTTCATGTACTTTCTCCTTGCGTAGAAGAATTACCTATAAGGAATTGAAACTACATCAATTTTTTTCATGTTTTTTCTCCTTACGTGGACCAGTAGAAGAATTACCTATAAGGAATTGAAACTTTCTCCGGATCAGCCTCAGCAGCTTCTACAGCAGCTTGTAGAAGAATTACCTATAAGGAATTGAAACAGCCCACCATTGGCCAAAGCCAGGACCAGTAACCTGTAGAAGAATTACCTATAAGGAATTGAAACCCTTAAAAATCGTACTTCACGGGGTACTTCTTGATAAAATTAGTAGAAGAATTACCTATAAGGAATAAAGAATCATCGCATATCACAAGTATGCGGTGTTTTTTTATTTGGAGAGAGAAATGTGATGTCGGGGCGTAAAATGCCAGTGTCATTGAAAGAACATGCCCGTATGTTAAACTGGATGTGTAAAGAATCATTGTGTGATATGCGGGAGTGGGTGTCCATGTTTGTTATTGTGGTTTATGATGTTGGTTCGAAAAGGGTATCCAAGATTATGAAAACTTGTAGGAAGTATTTATCTCATAAACAGAAGTCTGTCTTTGAGGGGATGATTACGGAGGCCCAGTTGAAGAAGTTGAAGTGGGAACTGGAATCGAAACTTGAAAAAACGGAGGATGCCGTCTGCATTTATAAGATTCAGTCTTTAAAGTATACGAGTAAAGAGGAGATTGGAAAAAGCTGTATATCAGACAACCTGATTTGAAGCGGGAGGTGCGGAAGATGATGGAGATGGTATTGGACGAGGCGAATATCCGCCGGGCGATTGAAGAATTATTAAAAGGAAAAAATACATGCGGCGTTGACGGCGTTTATGCGAGCGGCTTTGAGGATTATTGGAAGTTAAACGGGAAAGGGATTGTGGCGGCTGTCAGGGAGGGACGTTATTATCCGGATAGTGTGAGGGAAACGGAAATTTTGAAGAAGAATGGCGGAAAACGCCTGATTTCGTGTTATACATGTACGGACAGGGTCATATTAAGAGCGATAAAAAGTGTCATTGAGCCTTTGTGGGAGGGAAAGTTTTCTGAAAAAAGCTTTGCCTATCAGAAGGGAAAGGGTGTTGTGGCCGCGGTGAATCAGGCGGCTGAGTATATCAGAGAAGGTTACAGGTGGGTATTGGAACTGGATATTGAGGACTTTTTTGACGCGATTAATCTGGAACAGCTTTTTGAAAAAATATGCGGAAGTATTTCCGATGAATATTTGACGGCTCTGATTAAAAAGTATTTGTATTGTACAATTCAGTGTGATTATAATATAAGAAACAGGGTTCGGGGAATCGTCCAGGGGAATCCTTTGAGTCCCCTGTTCAGCAACATCTATATGGACAGTTTCGACAGATATATGGAGGAACGTTTTCATTTTTGCAGATTTTCGGATGATGTCAATGTCTATTTTAAGGATAAAGAAAGCGCCTTTGAGGCATGGAAGGACATTGAAAGTTACCTTAAAGTGAATCTTGGGTTAAGCCTGAAGCGTTCCAAGTGCGGTGTTTATCCGGCAATCAACCGGGATTTCCTGGGATATGAGTTTTATAAAAGGCAGAAAGATATCTGTGTGCGGAAAAAGATGCGAGGCCAGGATGTGTGCTACAGCCGGTGGCATGCGACGGCGATTCAGAAGATTAACCGGGATTATCATATCATTAACGACGGCATATTGAGCAAGCGGGACTATACCCTTTTATTTGAAAATAAAGACAAAAAATACTATATTCCGGTGGAAACCTGCGGTGCGCTGAATGTATACTCAAATATCAGTTTTTCATCGGGCTTTTTTGAGCTGGCTGCTAAAAAGAAGTTGGCTGTAAATATTTATGACCGGTTTGGAAGGCATGTGGGCAGCTTTGTTTCAGGGGAGCATTATTTATCCGCGAAAACGATGTTAAAACAGGCGGAAGTCTATCTGAACATGGGAGAACGGGTAAAATACGCTAAAAAAATAGAGATTGCCTCCCTGCACAATGTGCGGGAAAATCTAAGATATTATTATAAGCACAAAAAATCAAAGCATATGGAAGCGGCCATCGGGAAAATCACAGAAGCTATCCGGCAGATTAACGAGGCGGCAGCGACAGAGGATATCATGCTGGCCGAGGCCAGAGCCAGACAGCAGTATTACAGCTGTTTTGATGAAATTTCCGGGAAAGCGGAGTTTGCCTTTGAAAATCGTTCCCGGCGGCCGCCGAGGAATCCCATCAATGCAATGATTAGCTTTGGAAATGTTGTTTTATATCAGAAGATTGCGACAGAGATTTATAAGACCTCTTTGGACATTCGTATTGGGCTGGTACATTCGGCAAATAGCCGAAGCCAGAGCCTGAATCTGGATATTGCGGAAATATTTAAGCCGATTATTGTCGACAGGGTGATTTTCGCATTGATTAACAATAAGGCGATTAAGGCCGACCTGCATTTTACGGTGTTGGAAAATGGCGGCGTTATGATGAACCCGGAGGGAAAACGCATTTTTATCCGGGAACTTGAGAAAAAATTATTTCAGAAAATAACGGTAAAAGGAGATACAGTGACTTATCAAACATTGATGAAGGACGAAGTATGGAAAATATTTAAAAGTATTTATTACGGCCAGAAGTATACGCCGTATAAATATTATTAGTCAGAAAGGGGACGAGCGGTGAAGGTATATGTTGTTCCGGCTTATTTGTCGGAGGAGGAACTGGCGGTAAGAGGTATATGCCCGGAAGCCACGGTGGAAGCGGAATATGGGGACCGGGTTATCGAGGGACGGAGGATAACTCTGGCCCATCACACGGCGGCTTATGCCCATTGTCCGGCGCCCTGCAATAATGGGGAGGCCCGGAAGCTGGAGAATGGGGAAGCGCAGATTGTGTGCAGCCATTTGGATTTGGACACTCTCGGAGGCTGTCTGGCGCTGATGGGGGAGAAGCCGGAGGATGCGGCTTTCTGGCAGGCGGCAGAGTATATCGACTGTCATGGAATTCACCATATGTATAAGTTCCCGGAGGCTGTTCAGAGGAAACTAAATGCCTGGTATGCCTATGAGCAGACGGAGATTCCGGGAAATTTTGAGACGGTTTCAGAGGTGACCGATGCGGTCAAAAAGTCAGGAGATATCCTCAAACGGATATTTAACGGGGATGAAGCCCTTATTCGGCAGGGTATTCGGTGGCACAGGGAATCTGTGGAGCGGGTTGAGCAGAAGCTGATTTATGAGGACGGAAAGCTGAGGGTATTTCGGACAGAGGACAATACTTTTTGCGCCGCCGGATATTACTCGCCAAAATATCATGCCGTGGCGGAGGCCACTTTGACATATAATGCGGTAAAAGGCAGTATCACGCTGGCTTTTGAGGATGGAGGCCGCAGACATTCGGCCCGGGATATCGTGCAGGAGCTGTGGGGCGGGCTGGCCGGAGGCCATCCGGGCATTGCAGGCAGTCCCCGCGGCGTTTTTATGGATGAAAGTGCATTTGATAAAATCAGGGAAAGGTTAAAGGAGATACTTGAAAATGAGTAAGAGAATTATCTGTATTGATGAAACAGGAAAGTTTGAGGGCAGGGAGGAAAAGGCAAAGTTCCTTGGCGGCTGTACATTTATCGGCGAGAGAATCGGACAGGAGGAAGCCAATCTGGAAAAGATGTTTCAGGAAGTCTGCGATAATATCAGCAAAAAATTTTCGGGGGAATTTCCGAAAGGGACGCGGATGGTCTATCCTTACAGTTTTCATATGTCGGCTTTGAAGCTTTATGACTGCAATGACAAAGAAGTGATTTTGAACCAGAGGGAACTTCTTGCAAAAGTTAAAAATGAAATTTTAAAGCAGGTGAAGAGCTATCTGATTCAGCATAAAAATGAATACCGTTTATTTGCCTTTATTGACCCAAAACAGAATATCGGGAGTTATGAGGCGAATGAAAGGACAAACAATATCGATATTGTCGATTTTCATAATCCGGGGGTTTTATATGAACGGCTGATTACACTTCTTGTGTATAATTTTACCTTTTATTCATTTAATGAGGACGTAGATAAAAATATATTTAAAATAGCCTCCAGAACACCAACGGTGATTGCTGCGGATTTGAGCGATGAACAGCGTCAGGCCATAAAAAATCTGAATGACATATGGGTCGACGGCAATAATAAAATGCATTTGACGGCAACAAATATTAACACCTTTAAATCGGCTTTGGCCGTGAAATATTTTGAAGGGAACGCCATTAATAACCGGGCTGTAAATGATATTGAGCTGGAATGTAAAAGCCTGAATTATACGGCCAATAATTCAAAAAGTATCTCGCCGTTTTATTATCTGGCGGATATTATCTGTTATTATATTCAGCGTTATCTCTATCAGAAGGTCGGCTATGACGCCTTTGCGCTGGATGGAGATATTCTGCAAAAGGTCAGCCGGGATATGCCGGTGCCGATTGATTTTTGGGTTTATGACGAGGTGGACAGTCTGTTTAAAAAGATGATAGAGTCCTATGAGGAAGGCCGTCTGGCGGAGTGCTTTGCATATCGATATGACATTGAATACAGCGCCAGTCCCTTCAGCGCTTACTATATGGATACCTGGGTACAGCGTTTTGACCGCCGGGCTGCCGGTGACTATACAGGCAAACTGGATAATAAGAGTGATTCCGAAAAGAGGGCTCTGGCGGACAAACGGAAGGATTTCAGCCGGAATATGGATTATTATATTGCGGATGCCGAGGCCTATATGCGAAACGAGGCCTTGTACGGGAAGGGCATGTATATCATCAACCATTTGATGCAGATAGTGTCCCAGGGAAATTATAAGCTGACAAAGCGTCAGGCTTATTTGATAAATGATTTCAGCCTTCGGTATTATAATCATCAGGGCAGCATAGAAAAATCGAGAAAATATTTCCGGCGGCTGGTGGAATTGAAAAATGCGGTGAATATTGAGGAATTTGAATCCTCTTTGAACCGGGCGGCTCAGATTTATTTTAACCAGTTTGAGTATGGGCCGTTGGTGGATATTTATGAAATATTGCTCCAGGATGCGGAAAATGTGAAGGAGGCCTATCGGGCTCAGATGGCGTCGATGAATGAGATTATCGCAGAGTATTTTTCGGATGGAGAAGGGGCAGCGGATGCCGCTGAGAGTCAGAGCGGTTTGGAGTGGCTTGGGAAAATGTACAGCTCTCTCGGACAGGCCTACGCTTTTTCGGAGCGGTATGAGGACGCAGAGCAGTGTTTCAGGAAGGCCATCGGCGAATTTAACACGGAGTCTAATAAAATGCGGACTCTGGGATACCAGCTTCATGCCTATATTTCATCCGGGGAGAAGGCATTGTATTTGCAGGAGAGCCCTGTCTATTTTCAGTCGGATAATCCGGGAGTGCAGATGTCTGAATTGATGAAAAGCGATATCTGTGGTTTAGTCCGTTATAACCTTTTTGTATGGCTCAAGGGTGCGTGGACATTTGAGTTATATAAAGCGACGGCGTACAGGGAGGCCGTCCGTATGCTTGTTAAAAAAATCCGGGAAGTTTTTAAAACAAATTCGGAGGACTTTTTCCAGCATCCATGGGCGCTGATATTTAAGTACCTCTATTGGATCTGCCGGGAGACAAAGGCATTGAAGGACCATGCGGATTTCTTCAAGTCGTTATGCTTTGAACCGGCAGAGCAGGATGAGGAAACGGTGAAAGTGATTAAGCTCTTTAACCGGTATCAGGTTGGCGAGGCCGACGAGGCTCAGGCGGTGATTGGCGAAAAAGCCTATGACAGTGAAGCTTTAAAAGAAAAAATCACATATATGTATATATAAAATTTACGGGGTGAGCGGGAAAATGGCGGAAGATAAAGGTTTGGTTGTCAATATTGTGCTGGTGGGTTCGAATCCCATGCCCTGTTATGTGCAGGCGGCGTATCTGATGGATGAAAGCAGACAGGAGGCGGAGGCGCTTCCTGTACCGGATGTTCATATTTTGGCCCATACGAAGGACACGGCGGAGTATATGGAAACCACCCGGGGCATATTGATGGATAAATGCGGGCTGAGAGAAGACGTATTATCGGGTTTGCAGTTTGACAGCGAGGGACGGCAGGAAGATATTCAGCGGAAAATCGAAGATGTATTAAATGAAAAATATCAGGAAAAGCCAATACATAAAGTGATACTCAATAACACCGGCGGCACAAAGGCTATGACGACCTATGCAACGATGGCGGTGCGGGAATGGTGCCGGGAAAAATCAACGCCGCTGGTGGAATGTTATCTGGATGATGCTTCAAAAAAGTTAAATTGTGTCCGCCTTGGCAATGGTGAAAGCGGATGGGGCCTCCGGGGGTATGCATTTTATCCGGAGGAGAAAAATCTGAATTATTTTGTTCATTTATCGGTGGAGGAAATCGGCCGTCTTTATGGCTATGAAAAGTGCGGAAATAAAAACGGCGCTTTATTTGTCCGGCCTCTTGGGCAGGAACCTGCGGACCGGGAGGCAAGAGAGGCTTTTGAGGCTGCTTTGAAGGCGGCTGCAAAACGAATATTTTCCGATGAAGATTTCATGAAAAAATATTTAAAGCTTTTTGCACGGTTGATTTACATAAATAATTTTAAGAACATTGCCGCGGAAATTTGCACGGCGGAAAAGGAATTTTCTTATGAAATTCCCTGCTCTCCGAAAAATATTCTGAAGCTTTTTGATGCGGAAGAGGAAAAGGGCTGGTTCCATTATGATGATAAACAGGGATTTGTTGCGGCCACGCCGGAGGGGGAGTGCTGGACGAATTTATTTCATAAGATGGAGCCATTGTCAAAAAAGAAAAAAATGAAAGATAAATTTCCGGAGTATTTGACAATGTATCGGAAAGACTGGTTTGAACAGTATATTTACATGGCGGTCCGGGATGCGGTTGAGGAGGCGCAGAAATGCGCCGGGACGTTGCCGGAAATTGATTTGGCGTGGTCTCTTGAGGTGAAAAAGGAGAGCGGCGATAAGGGGTTTGAATTGGATATTGTGATGTCGGTGGGCTATGAATTAAAGGTGCTTTCTCTGACAATTGATAATGATTCCCTGATGGCCGAGCACAAGTTTTTTGAGGCGGTTTTCCGGGGAGAAATTCTGGGCGGAACTCATAGCCAGATTATTGCGGTCAACTGGGCCGAAAACAGGGATGAATTAAAGAAGGGGTTAAGCTCCTTCAGCGGTGAACAGTATCATCATATCGAGATATGGGGAAAAGAAGAAGTGTCGGATTATGATAAACTGAAAGAACATGTGAAAAAACTGATGAAAACAGAAGCAGCCGATATCTGCGGGGAGGAAGCAATATGAACAAAGAAAAGGAATGGCTGAATATCATATTGGTAGGTTCAAATCCAATGCCCTGCTATGTGCAGGCGGCCCATTTGATGGATAAAGCCGGATGGACAGAGGAGGAAAAAGAAAGCCTTTTTGTTCCGAACCGGCATTTGCTGATTCACACGAAGGAAACAGCCATTTATCAAGAACGGATCTGTTCCGCACTGAAAAGTCTGATATCGGAGAATCATTTTCGGCAATGTGAAATTGAATCGGTATGCCTGCAGACGGCCGATGGCGGAAGCGGAGGGGAAGTTTCCCAGTATGTTGTTGAACAGAAAATAAAAGAGATACTGGAAACAAAGAATCCGGAGGGCGTTATTCTGAATAATACGGGCGGCACGAAGGTAATGACGACCTATGCGGCGATTGCCCTGAGAAAATGGTGCAGCAAAAACCATAGGCCGGGGGCGGAGTGCTATCTGTCTGAGGGCAGAATGAATTGTTTTCTTTTTAATGAGCAGTATGGGAAAAAATATCTGGAGTTCCCAATAGCCAATGTGTCTCTGGCGGTAAAGGATATTGTTCGTTTGCACGGAATGGAGATTTGTGAAGATAAATCAGAAAATGAATTGACAAAAGAATTGCTTGAGGATGAGGACTTTTGCCGCCGGATAAAGAGAATTGCGGCCAGAATATTTTCAGGTTCAGATTCAGATATCTTTAGTGGGGAATATTTGCGTTTAAAAGCCTTTTTGACGGATATGTGCAATTCGGAGTATGCCTCATATTTTAAATCGCTGACGTATAAGAATGGATTAGATAATAATGGTGCTGATAGTAATATCGGGGAAAGCTGCGAGTTTATTTCCCCGGATAAGGCCCGGCGTTTTGAACAGTATACGGCCCTTCTTGAACAGTATAATAAGAAGAATCGGTGGTTATGCTTTGATGCGGCTGAAGACCGTTTTAAATCGGAAGGCGAAGACGGCGGCAGCGACATGTCGGACCTGCTTAATCAGGCACGGGCAAAAGGGCTTGACTGTTGGAAACTCTTTATGGAGGACTGGTTTTATTATTATATTTGTTGTGCAGTCAGGGAGGCGTTTTCTGCCCTTCGAAAAGACTATGAAGCAATTTTTCCGGCAGAGTCGAAATTCGGAGCGGATATCATGTACCGCCCTTGGGTTGAGGACGACAATGGCGGGCGGCAGTTTGATATCCTTTTCTCTACAGGCTATCAATTGACGGTTCTCTCGATTACCGGGGGAGAACAGGGCGGCAGTGTCAAGATGAATTTTTTTGAGGCGTTGTACCAAAGTGAAAAAATCGGCGGCAGCCGGAGCAGGGTTGTATTAATTAGTCGTTTCACGAATCGGAATACGCAAAAAACCTATGAGAAAGAATTCGAGGCATTCCGGAAGGATTTGGATTCTTTTGTGTCGAAGCAGTATCATCAGGCAGCCATATTCGGACAGGAAGAAGTTAAAGATTATGGACGATTGGTGGAGGCGCTTACGGAGGATATGAAAAAATGAAATACATTTTGACATTTTACAGCCAGGAACCGGTGATGGTCCCGGCAAGCTATAACAAGATATTGCAGGCAGCCCTGTTGTCCTGGCTTGGAAACCGGGGTTATGCATCGTTTCTTCATGACAGGGGGTATCAGAGGGATAAGCGTTCCTTTAAGCTGTACACATTTTCAGAGATGATGGGCGAGAGCTTTTATCATAGGGAAAAAAGAAAAAGAATTTTCACCGGCCCGGTGCAGATATGTCTGACCTTTTATTCCGATGAGGGACACCAGGTTATTGCTGAGGCTGTGGAAAGACGGCAGCTCCTCCGGCTGGGGAACAATTACCTTCAATTAGTGGACTGCCGGATGGTTATGGAAGAATATCGAAATTGCGTTGTGGAAACCTTATCCCCGGTAACGATTCATTCCACCCTGACAACCGGGGACGGAAGAAAAAAGACTTATTTTTACAGCCCGACAGAAAAAGATTTCTCCGGCATGCTCAGGGATAACCTTTTAAGAAAATATAAGGCCTATTACGGTGTGGAGCCGGAAAATACGGATTTCAAAATTCTGCCGGATACCTCCGACCGTCTTCGGGAGATAAAAACCTATTACAGCGGCTTTCAAATCCGGGCCTGGAAGGGCAGATTTAAACTGTATGGCTCTGCCGAGATGCTCGAATTGGCGCTGCTGTCCGGAATCGGGGCGAGAAACAGTATTGGATTCGGGTGCATTATTCAGAAAGAGATGCTGTAGAATAGTACGAGGCTGTGGAGAATTTCTCCACAGCCTCGGTGTTTTTGAATCTTTAGAATCGGAAATCCCGTTTTCCTTCGGCTATATCTTTTAAATGTTCTCGGGTGATTTCGCGGACTTTGTCGCTGGCCACATTTGCCAGCTCTTTTTCAATCAGCTTTTCGCCGTTTTTGCGGGTTTCCTCGGAGGCATAATCCATCAGGTATTCCTTGAGGGTCATTAAGGCGTTTGGCTGGCAGCAGTTGGAAATCTGTCCCGCTTTTAAGAGGGACATGAAGCGGTCGCCGGTGCGGCCTTCCCGGTAGCAGGCGGTACAGAAGCTAGGGATGAAGCCCATTTCCAGCAGCCAGTTGATAACCTCGTCAAGGCTGCGGCGGTCAGTGACATCGAACTGGGCGGAATTTTCTTCTTCCGGTTCCGGCTCCACATAGCCGCCGACGCTGGTGCGGGAGCCGCCGCTGATCTGGGATACGCCGAGCTGGAGTACCTTTTCGCGTACTTTTTGTGATTCCCGGGTTGAAATAATCATGCCCGTGTATGGAACAGCGATACGAATTAAGGCAACGATTTTCTCAAAAATGTCATCCGGGATGGCATTGGAGAAGTCGTTGACATCGATATCATCTGCAGGGCAGACGCGAGGCACACTGATGGTGTGCGGTCCAACGCCCTGAGCCGCTTCCAGATGTTCGGCGTGCATGAGAAGGCCGACAAAATCATAGCGGTACATGTTAAGGCCGAAAAGAACGCCGATACCCACATCGTCGATGCCGCCCTCCATAGCCCGGTCCATAGCTTCGGTGTGATAAGCGTAATTGCTCTTAGGGCCGGTTGGATGGAGTTCTTCATAACTCTTTTTATTATAGGTTTCCTGGAACAGGATATAAGTTCCGATACCTGCTTCTTTTAATTTGCGGTAGTTTTCCACAGTTGTGGCTGCAATATTAACATTGACACGGCGGATAGCGCCGTTTTTGTGTTTAATGCCGTAAATTGTATGAATACATTCAAGAATATATTCAATCGGATTGTTGACCGGGTCCTCTCCGGCTTCCAGGGCCAGACGCTTGTGGCCCATATCCTGGAGAGCTATAACCTCCTGTCGGATTTCCTCCTGGGTCAGCTTTTTCCGGGCAATATGTTTATTTTTTGCGTGATACGGACAGTAGGTACAGCCGTTGACACAGTAGTTGGACAGATAAAGCGGCGCGAACATAACGATTCGATTGCCGTAGAAGCGGTCCTTAATTTTTTTTGCCAGATGGAACATTTTTTCAATCTCATCCGGCATATCACATTCCAGAAGAACGGCGGCCTCACGATGGCTGATGCCTTTCATCTCTTCTGCTTTTTTTAAGATTTCATCAATGAGTTCACGATTGTTTTTGTTTTCCTGGGCATATCTGAGGCAGTCCAGAATTTCTTCGTCATTAATAAATTCTTCTGCCTTGAGTGATTTTACGTCATACATAAATTTCGTCTCCTTTTTTCATACTTT
Source organism: uncultured Eubacteriales bacterium (assembly GCA_900549105.1). GTDB lineage: Bacteria > Bacillota > Clostridia > Lachnospirales > Lachnospiraceae > Frisingicoccus. The sequence goes on along the minus strand of URND01000016.1, from coordinate 21,304 downwards.
CGAATAAACAGTTTTGGTACTTACATCGGGAATCATGCCTAATTTGCCGGACAGCGCGCTGATGATATTCTGCGGCGCATCAATGACAATGCTAATAATAGATAATTCCCGTTTTGGATAAGGAATTCCCATGCGCCCGAGTATGTAGGGGGAATATTCGTGCAGAATATTATTGATTCGAGGCGCGGCCTCCGGGTTCTCAACAATGATGCCGATGACGGCGATACGTGTATCCATAAATCCTCCATTTATAAACGGTTTTTATACCAAAAAACCCTGTCCGCAAAAACTGCTGGACAGGGTAAGGGTATATATCTTACTGTAAGTTATCCTTATCTTCACTTTCGGGCGTACCCTAAGGTTCAGCAGGGGTTATAAAATTTGCCGAATGGTTTGCCGAAAGACGTATCTCGCGGCGCACCTTTTTATTCAGTATATGAGATTCTTTTTCAAAAGTCAATTATTATTGTGCCGATTGTAAAAGACTTTTCTTTGTGGTATCATATAGAAGAAAAGTGAAGAAATGCAGGTGAAGACATGGTAGAATTGGATTTGGAGAGAAAACATGCCGAGGATATGCAGAGGATACGGGAATTTCGCCTGCTGGATGATGATTTTATGAGCAAGGTTTTTGAGGATAAAAAGTGCGCCCGTTTTCTACTGCAGATTATTTTAGACAGAAAAGATTTGGATGTCAGGGAAGTACATGTACAGTATGATATAAAGAATTTGCAAGGACGTTCTATCCGGTTGGATATTATGGCAATGGATGAAAATGGACGTGTTTACAATATTGAAATTCAAAGGAGCAATAGAGGAACAAACATAAAGAGAGCCAGATATAATAGTAGTTTGCTAGATGCAAATATAACGGAGCCGGGAGATAATTATGAGAAGCTAGCGGAAACTTATGTTATTTTTATTACAGAAAATGATGTGTTGAAGGCTGGATTACCTATTTATCACATTGACCGGATAATTAAGGAAACAGGAGTAGTATTTGGTGACGAAGCTCATATCATATATGTGAATTCCCAGATAAAGGATGAAACGGAACTTGGTAAATTAATGTTTGATTTTTCTTGCACGGATGCGAAAGACATGCATTATAAAATTTTAGCTGAAAGAGTGCGTTATTTCAAAGAAGATGTGAAAGGAGTGGAAGTTATGTGCAAAGCTATGGAAGATATGCGAAAAGAAGCTGCTGCTGAGCAGAATATCATTACTCTGCTTGAAACACTTCGTAATCTCATGAAAAATTTAGGGTTGACGGCAGAACAGGCAATGACAGCCATGGGTGTTTCTGATACAGAAAAAGGAATTCTTATCAAAAAGATTTAAGACAGGTAGTTAGAAACTATGGAAGAAATTTTAAATGCATATAAATTTACAGCAGAGAAATATATTGAAGATGACGGCTCGGTTACTTTATCTTTAAATGGGATAGACCTGGTTGAAAATGGGGAGGATGAACAAAAGGCAAAGATAGCTTTGGGCAAAGCTATTTTTGAATATTCTGCAGATTATTATAATGATTATGCTTTTTACTCCCATAGTCCAAATAGAAAAGGACACATTCCATATATCTTTAAAGCATTATTAATGGACAGTCCGGAACGGATAGGAGAGAGTATTTTAATAACCACATATAAAAAATAAGACAGGCAATTCAGGGAAAGGTTATCTCCGAATTGCCTGCCTTATTTTTTAAATAGAAATCTCACCCGCCCCCTTCGACTGCTTCTAAAAGCCGGATGGCGCGGCTGTATTTTTCCAGCCGCCGGGCTGTTTTTTCATCGATGGAATCCAGCCGGGTTGCATCGGAATTATGACGCAGGTCGGCCAGCTTAACCTTGCGGGCCAGCGGGCAGGTGGAAAGCCGTGAAATGTAATCCATGTATTCCTCAGCCGGATTATGTGTCAAAAGGGTCAGGGCTGTCAGTATATCCTCATGAAATCCCTCGCGGGCCAGATCATCAATAGTGATATTCGTGTCCTCCGCGACATCATGAAGCAATGCTGTAATAACGGAGTTTTCATCGGACATACTTTCCGCCAGATGTATCGGGTGGTAGATATAGGGAATTCCCGTTTTATCTACCTGTCCGGCATGGGCGTCATAGGCAATCTTCATGGCCTTCCGGGTCATAGGCGTATAAATCATGGATTAATCCTCTTTTCGGTTAGCCCAGATTTTCTGTGCCAGTTTTGGAACAGAAAACTTATCTGCAGGACGGAAACGGCGGCCATTCAGGAAAACGCCTTTGATTTTCGTTGTCTTAATCTCTTCCTTCGGAATGGAAAGGATATCCTTGTCCAGCACGAGGAAGTTGGCTTTTTTGCCCGGCGTCAGACTTCCATAGTAATTATCGTCAAAGGCGCTGCGGGCCGGCCAGATGGTATAGGTTTTTAAAGCTTCCATCGGTGTCAGGGCCTGTTCCGGGTTTGGATGGTTGCAGCAAATGTGAATTCCCTCGATTGGATCCGGGATGGTGCAAGGGGCATCACTGCCGGAAGTGACGAGGAGACCGGCATCAATCATATCCCGAAGCGGAAGAATCTGTTTTGCCCGTTCGCCGAGAATAGATTCCAGATAAGCTTCCGGCTCCTGCGGCCAGTCCAAAAAGGCCGGCTGTACGGCGATGGTAATGCCAAGCTCCGCTGCTTTTTTAATGGCTTCAACATTCATCAAATCGCCGTGGATTAAAATGTGCCGCGCATCTTTTCGCGGATAATCCTTTAATGCGGCTTCATAGGCGTTCAAAGCCTGCTCTACGGCCGCGTCGCCGATGGCGTGCATCGTAATCTGCAGTCCGGCCCGGTTGGCCTTAATGCAGAAATCATTGACTTCTTCCTGAGTATAGGCCAGGAATCCTTTATTTTCCGGGTTATTTGTGTAGCCTTCGGACAGCGCCGCATCCTCTGAGCCGAAACAGCCGTCCAATGCCAGAGAGAAGCAGCCGCCGATGTGGGTCATTTTGCGCTTCACAACTTTATCCACATCCATTGTTTGGAAAAAGACGGTAAATTTCTGCGGGAGCGCCCGGCGGACAATGTTTATTGTGTCAATATCGATGTCATTTTTGTAGCCGACGCCTTCAACGGTATGAATATAGCCAATCCCCTTTTCAGCGAGGGCTTCTGCAGCATCCTGCATACCCTGGAGCAGGGTGAACGGAGAAATTTTTTGTGTAATAAAATTGACACCTTTGTAAAATGCGTTTTGATAGAGCCATCCGGTGTTGGAATCAAAGCCCGGGTCAGCAAGAACGTCCAGCGGGAAAAGGTCGATCAGGGCCGAGTTGGCCACTGCGGCATGACCGTCATATTTTACGATTAATAACGGCAAATCGGTCATAGCGTCCAAATCTTTTGTTTCAGGCAGACGTTTCTCGGCGACTGTATGGGCGCTGCATCCGTAGGCCGGCAAAAATTTGGCCTTTGGATGGGCATCTGTCCATGCACGAAGCATTTCACCCATCTCTTCAAAATTTTTAGCATCACGGACATCAACGGTTGTGCGGAAGAGGGCAAAACTTTCAAAGTGCATATGGGTATCTGAGAAAGCCGGGACAACAGTGTATCCGTGCATATCGATGGCCGGACATTCGGCATATTCCTCCGGAACAGTGTCGCCGGTATAGATAATTTTATCCCGGTCAATGACCATAACTGAAAAACAGCGATTTTCATCATCGCAGGAAATAAAATGACCATTGGTTAAAATTTTCATAAAATTTCCCTCCTTATATAATATAAATTGGTTATTTTTATTATACTCCAAAAAAGTGTTGGGGAAAAGACATACTTTTCATTGACAATTCTTGGGTTTAGGTATTACAATAAACCGTAAATTAGAAGGAGGAATAAAAACATGAAAAAGATGACAAAAGTAATGAGCATGGCATTAGCCGCTTCTTTAGTCGTTGCTTCTTTGACAGCCTGCGGCGGTGAGAAAAAAGAAGAAACAAAAGCAGCAGAGACAACAGCAGCCGGCGAAACAGCAGCTGAAGGCGAAACAACAGCAGCGGCAGATGGCGAAGTATTCCTGATTGGCGGTATCGGACCTCTGACAGGCGATGCTGCTTCCTATGGAAATTCTGTAAAACAGGGCGCTGAGATTGCTATTGAAGAAATCAATGCGGCAGGCGGCGTTAAAGTTGGCGATAAGACTTACACATTGGATATGACTTTCGCTGATGATGAAGCAACTGAAGATAAAGCCATTCAGGCTTACAACTCTGTTATGGACGACGGCGCTCAGGCGATTCTCGGCTGTGTAACAAGCGGCGCTTGTATCGCTATCACAGATTTGACAGCAGAAGATGGTATTCTTCAGATTACGCCATCCGGTTCCGCTATCGACTGTACAAAGAATGACAATGCTTTCCGTATTTGCTTCACTGATCCGGCTCAGGGTGTCACAATGGCAGGTTTAGCAGCAGAAACACTTGGTTACAAGAAAGTTGCTGTTATTTATGACAGCGCATCCGACTACAGCATGGGTATCAAAGAAGCATTTGAAGAAGAATTCGCAGCTAAAGGCGGCGAAATCGTTGCAAGTGAAGCTTTCACAGGCGGAGATGTTGACTTTAATACACAGTTAACAACAATCAAAGGTACAGATGCAGAAGCTATCTTTGTTCCTGCTTACTATCAGGAAGCAACATACATCACAAAACAGGCTAAGGATATGGGTATGGAACTTCCATTCCTCGGCAGTGACGGATGGGACGGCGTTCTCGGCACAGTTACAGATACAGCAACCGTTGAAGGCGCTATCTTCTTAAGCCCATTCTTCGCAGCAGACCCATCTGAAAACGTAGCGGCATTTGTAAAATCCTATGAAGAAGCTTACAGTGCAACGCCTGACCAGTTTGCAGCAGATGCTTATGATACAGTTTATACAATCAAAGCAGCTATGGAGCAGGCCGGTTCCATCGAAAGCGCTGACTTAATTGCAGCTATGACAGAAATCACAGTTGATGGTCTGACAGGTGATGGTATCACATGGACAGCAGAAGGTGAACCGAATAAAGGAAGCAAGTTCATCCAGATTATCGATGGTGCTTATACTTTATATGAATAATTTTATCTGACAGGTTTATGTCGGATTAGTTGGAGACGCCGATGTCCCGCCTATGGGATGTTGGCGTTTTCTTTTCATGAATGAGGGCTTTTGGTATTTTTCGTGTTTTCCTGACAAAAAATGGATTTTTCCACATTAATCCTTGCAAGCAAGAAAGTATTATATTAAAATATATAGTTAAGTTCGGTAATACAAAACATAGAAAGGTGGAGGGTAATGAGTCTGATTAATAATCTTGTGGAACAGTTAATCAACGGACTGAGGACAGGGAGTATTTATGCCCTGATTGCCCTGGGGTATACCATGGTATATGGTATTGCAAAGATGATTAACTTTGCTCATGGAGACATCATTATGGTAGGTGCATACGCACTTTATGTATTTGCAGCGTTATTGGGGCTTCCGGTGCCGGTATGTATTTTATTGACCATTATTGTCTGTGCGGTTCTCGGAATAACGGTTGAACGTATTGCGTATAAACCGCTGCGTAACGCGCCGTCGCTGGCCGTATTGATTACGGCGATTGGCGTCAGTTACTTTTTGCAAAATGTTGCTTTGATCATATTTAAGGCAACGCCGATTCCTTTTGGGTCGGTTATCAAGGTGCCGTCGGTAAAAATCGGTGGTATTCACATTTCAGGAATTACAATTGTTACATTAATTGTAACGGTAATTGCCATGGTGATTTTGACCTGGTTTATCAATAAAACAAAGGCCGGAAGCGCTATGAGAGCCGTATCTGAGGATAAGGGTGCGGCGGCCCTGATGGGAATCAATGTAAATAAAACGATTTCCATGACTTTTGCGATTGGTTCGGCCTTAGCGGCTGTGGCAGGTATTCTGTTTATCTGCCAGTATGAATCTTTGTCCCCGACTTTGGGCGCTTTGCCGGGAATTAAAGCTTTCGTTGCGGCGGTTCTCGGAGGAATCGGAAGTATTCCGGGAGCAATGCTTGGAGGAATTGTACTTGGAATCATTGAAAGTTTAGCCAAAGCGTATATTTCCACCCAGCTCGCGGATGCCATTGTTTTCGGTGTGCTTGTTATCGTCTTATTGGTGAGACCATCCGGTTTACTTGGTAAGATGAAAGCAGAGAAAGTGTAGGTGGCTGTCGTGAATAAAAAAATTAATAAATCAGTAATTATGAATATTATTATAACGGTTATCGTTTATGGTATCGTTATGGCTTTGATTTACGGCGGATTTCTTGGGCGTCAGGCTATGTCCATTATTATTCCCTGCTGTATCAATGTTATGCTGGCCGTATCTCTTTGCCTGCTTGTCGGTTTCCTCGGCGAACTGACATTGGGACATGCGGGCTTTATGTCCATTGGCGCTTATGCCGGTGCGTTGACAACAAATGCGCTGGAACTTCCGCCGATGCTTGAGCTTTTCATCGGCCTGCTTGTCGGCGGGGCTGTGGCCGCGCTGTTCAGTTTGATTATCGGTCTCCCGGTACTGCGTTTGAAAGGCGATTATCTGGCAATTGTAACCCTGGGCTTTGGTGAGATTATCAAATCTGTAATCAACTCCCTGAAGTTTACGGGCGGCGCCAAAGGTCTTTCCGGTATCGGAGCTTACAGCAATTATAAAAACTTTACATTTGTTTATATCTTTGTCCTGCTGACAATTGTTGTCATTTCCAACCTGGTAAAATCCAGACATGGCCGTGCAATCTGCGCGGTGCGTGATAATTATATTGCGGCGGAAGCAGTAGGTATTAAGGTCAGCAAGGCAAAAACAATGGCGTTCGTCATTTCCGGTTTCTTTGCCGGTATGGCCGGTGTGTTCTATGCACATAATGTTGGTATTTTAAAGCCGGTAAATTTCGACTACAATAAGTCGATTGAGATTCTTGTTATGGTTGTACTCGGCGGTATGGGCAACATTAAAGGCGCAATTGTTGCGGCGGTTATTTTGACAGCCCTTCCGGAAGTACTGCGAGGCGCTGCGGATTTCCGTATGTTGTTGTATGCGATTGTATTGATCGCAATGATGATTTTCAACAATTCAAAATTCCGTATGGCGATGATTGAAAAACGGAATCTTAAAAAGGCAATGAGTATTCAGAAGGAGGGCGAATAGAATGGCTTTACTGGAAGTGAAAAATCTTGGAATCTCCTTCGGAGGCCTGCGGGCCGTAGATGATTTGAATATGAGTATTGAGCAGGGCAGCCTGGTCGGCCTGATCGGTCCGAATGGTGCAGGTAAGACGACGGCCTTTAACCTTTTGACCGGCGTATATGCGCCGAGTGAGGGGATTATCGAGCTGGACGGCGAAAATCTGGTCGGCAAGACGCCGACAGAAATCTGCAAGTCGGGCATTGCGAGAACATTCCAGAATATTCGGCTCTTTTCAAAAATGACCGTATTGGACAATGTTAAAGTAGCGCTTTTTAATCATGTACAGTACAGTCTGGCCGAAAGCTTTTTCCATTTTGGAAGTTATTCAAAAAAGGAGAAAGAGATGGATGAGCGGGCAATCGAAATATTGAAAGTATTCGATTTGGACGGTTATGCCGATGTGCTGGCGTCGAATCTGCCTTATGGAAAGCAGAGAAAGCTGGAAATTGCCCGTGCGCTGGCAACTGAACCGAAGCTGTTGCTTCTGGATGAACCGGCGGCCGGTATGAACCCGAATGAAACCCAGGAACTGATGGACACCATTCAGTTGATTCGTAATAAATTCCATATTACAATTCTTCTGATTGAACATGATATGAAGCTGGTATCCGGCATCTGTGAGTATCTCTACGTGCTGAACTTTGGTATGGAGCTGGCTCATGGAGAACCAAAGGTTGTGTTAAATGACCCGAAGGTTATCACGGCATATCTGGGCGAGTAGGAGGGCAGTACCATGGCAATGTTAAAAGTAACAGATTTAAAAGTATATTACGGAGTTATTCAGGCGATTAAGGGAATTTCCTTCGAGGTAAATGAAGGAGAAGTTATCGCCCTGATTGGCGCCAATGGTGCAGGAAAGACGACAATTCTTCATACAATTACAGGCCTGGTGGAAGCAAAGTCGGGAACCGTTGAATTTGAAGGCACGAATATTACGAAAATGCCGGGGCATAAGATTGTTACATTGGGAATGGCCCATGTGCCGGAAGGACGCCGGGTATTTTCTGAGTTGACGGTTTTGGAGAACCTGAGAATGGGCGCTTATACCCGGAAGGATAAAAATGAAGTAGAAAAATCCCTGAAGATGGTCTATGAGCGTTTCCCGCGATTGGAGGAACGTAAGAATCAGCTGGCAGGAACCTTATCCGGCGGCGAACAGCAGATGCTGGCTATGGGCCGGGCGCTGATGTCCCATCCGAAGATTATCCTGATGGATGAACCGTCCATGGGATTGTCTCCGATTTTTGTTAATGAAATTTTTGATATTATCAAAGAGGTCAGCGCCGGCGGAACGACGGTTCTTCTGGTTGAGCAGAATGCTAAAAAAGCCCTGAGCATTGCAGACAGAGCTTATGTATTGGAAACAGGTAAGATTGTTCTTGAGGGTGATGCGAAGGAACTGATGAATGATGAATCGGTGAAGAAGGCATACCTGGGTGAATAGGAGGGGTTCACATGAGTCATACAGTTATTACCATTGCACGACAGTATGGAAGCGGCGGTAAAACCATCGGTAAAATGCTGGCGGAAGATGTGGGAATTCATTTTTACAATCGGGAAATCATTCGGCTGGCTTCGGATGAGAGCGGAATTAATGAACGCTTATTCGGCGCGGCAGACGAACAGCCAAAATCCGGAATATTGGGCCGTATTGCCAAAAAGGTGTATACGGGGGAAGTGCTTCCGCCGGACAGCGATGATTTTGTTTCAACAGATAATTTATTTAATTATCAGGCAAAGATTATCAAGCAGCTCGCAGAAGAGGAATCCTGTGTCATTATCGGACGGTGTGCCGATTATGTGCTGAAGGATTATGACCACGTTATCAGCGTTTTTATCCATGCCCCTGCGGATTTCTGCTTTGAGCAGGCAATGGCAAAAAACAGCAAGACAGAGGATGAAATGCGAAAGTTCATCCAGAAAAAAGATAAATACCGGGGAGATTACTATAAATATCATACCGGCCAGGAATGGTACGATGCCCGGAATTATCATCTGTGCCTGGACAGCAGCAAACTCGGTTTCGAGGGCTGTGTGGAAGCCATTAAGGCTTACGCAAAGGTAAGGGGATTGGAAATGAAATAAACAGGAAATAAAAAAATCTCAGGAAAAACCTGCGGCATTTGAAGCCAGGAGCCGGTTTTCCTGAGATTTTTTTAGGATAACAATCGTCATAAATTTCAATAGATTCTGAAATTTTTATGAACTTCAGGCCTTCGGTTGAAATGTCTTATCAAACGTTTTATAATTGAAATATTAACATGAGGCAGGAGGCGAATCCATGGAGGCTTATGTAAAGCTGGAAAATGTGACGAAAATCTATCGCATGGGAGAGATTGAAATTCATGCGGCGGACGGTATAGATTTTGAGATTATGAAGGGTGAGTTTGTTGTTATTGTTGGCCCGAGCGGGGCCGGGAAGACAACGGTTTTAAATGTTTTGGGCGGTATGGATACGGCGACAACCGGGTCCATCTGGGTGGATGGAAAAGATATTTCCAAATATCATGCGAGACAGCTTACGGAATACCGAAGAGATGACATTGGTTTTGTATTTCAGTTTTATAATCTGATTTCAAATCTGACGGCCCTTGAAAATGTGGAGCTGGCCCTGCAGATTTGCCGGGACCCTCTGGGGGCGCGAAGTGTTTTAAAGGATGTTGGTTTGGGGGACCGTATGAAGAATTTCCCTGCCCAGTTATCCGGCGGTGAGCAGCAGCGAGTGTCCATAGCGCGGGCCTTGGCGAAGAATCCGAAATTACTTCTCTGTGATGAGCCGACCGGTGCATTGGATTATAATACAGGAAAGTCTATTTTAAAATTGCTGCAGGACATGTGTCGGGAGAAGGGGATGACAGTTATCGTTATTACCCACAATTCGGCAATCGCGCCGATGGCCGACCGGGTCATTAAGATTAAGAACGGTAAAGTATCCGGTATCACCGTTAATGAGAATCCGGTATCTGTGGAAACTATAGAATGGTAGTGGGGAGCGCTTATGAAAAAGAAGGCATTGGCGAAGGATTTCCGGATGGAGATTCGGAATAGCCTGAATCGATTTTTATCAATATTTTTTATCGTTGCGCTTGGCGTCGCCTTTTTTGCAGGAATCCGGGCTTCTGAGCCGGACATGCGGTATTCGGGAGATGCCTATTTTGACGCGCACAATATGATGGACATGAAGATTTTGAGTACCCTGGGATTGACGGAGGATGACATCAAGGCAATCGGGGCCGTTGAAGGTGTGGAAAAGGTTGAACCGGGATATATGATTGACGTCCTTGCCTTAATGGGCGAGAGTGAACGGGTGCTTCATGTGGAATCCCTGCCGGAAACGATGAATCAGGTTGATGTGGATGAAGGCCGTTTGCCGGAGAAAAAGGGCGAATGTGTTGTTGATATGGATATGGCGGCGTCCTATGATATTAAAGTTGGGGATACTCTGTCATTTACATCGGGAACAGATAAGGAGCTGTCTGAAAATCTGGCAGTGGATACATATACGGTGGTTGGCACCTGTTCCAGCCCGGTATACATATCTTTTAGCCGGGGAAGTACCAATATCGGCAGCGGTGAAATCGATATGTTTGTCTATGTGACAGAGGACAGCTTTGACCAGGAAGTTTACTCTCAGGCCTATGTGACGGTTGAAGGCGCGAGGGATGCAATGGCCTTCACGGACAGCTATAGGGAAATCGTTGATGAAGTAAAGGAAAATGTGGAAAATATTTCGGATGTTCGCTGTGATATCCGTTATGCAGAGATTATGGACGAAGCCAATGAAAAAATTGCGGAGGCCGAGTCCGAACTGAAAGAAGCCAAGGAAGAAGCCGAATCCGAACTGGCCGAAGCGGAGCAGGAGTTAAAAGACGGCGAAGCGGAACTGGCTGACGGGAAAGCGGAACTGGCATCATCGGAAAATGATATCCGGGATGCAAAGAACAAACTTTATGCGAGCCGGGGTACGCTGGATGACGGCTGGAGTCAGTACAACAGCGGAAAAGCCCAGATGGAATCAGGGAAAGCGGAGTTGGCTGAAGCCGAAAAGCTGCTGGCGGATAATGAGGCAAAGTTGAGCGAGGGTGAAACGCAGATAGCCGAAGCTGAAAATCTGTTTTCCGAAAAGGAAAGCGAGCTGGCGGCAGCGGAACAGGGGCTGGCGTATGCCAAAGCCCTGCTTGCCGGGTTGTCAACAGGCTGGCAGCAGTATCAGGGCGGCATGTCCGGCCTGGAGACTATGAAAAATCAGTTGTCCCAGCTGGAGCAGCTTATCGGCGCAGGCATGGCGACGCCGGAGCAGACAGCGATGGCTGAACAGCTTCGGGCAGCAATTCCTCAGACAGAGGCTCAGTTGGCGGAGGCAAAGGCAAGCCTTGATGCCATGGAAGCCATGCGGCCGGCTGCGGAAGAAGCATTAAAGCATGAAGCAGAAATCGGAGCAGGACGGGAAGAGCTTGAAGCCGGAAAAGCAGAACTGGAAAAGCAGAAGGCTGAACTTTCTGCGGGGCGTCAGCAGCTGGAGGCCGGGAAAGCGGAACTGGAAACACAGAAATCCGCATTGGCCGAGGCCGAAAAAACTCTGGCGGACTCCTATAATCAGCTTACCAGCGGGGAGAGCGCCTATACAAGCGGCTGGAGTCAAATCAATGAAGGGGAGGCTCAGATTGCCGAAGCCTATGCGACCATTGCTGAAAATGAGCAGAAGCTGGCAGACGGCTGGGAAGAGTACGAAAAAGGGAAGAAAGAAGCGGAGGAAAAGATTTCCGATGCGGAAATTAAAATACAGGATGCAAAGAATGAAATTGACGGCATTGATAAGCCATCCTGGTATATCAATGACCGGGACAGTGATTCGGATTACAGTGGTTATTCGGACAATGCGGACCGTATGCGGGCTATCGGCTCTGTATTCCCGGTGCTGTTCTTCCTCGTGGCAGCCCTTGTCAGTCTGACAACGATGACTCGGATGGTTGAGGAGCAGCGTATTCAGATTGGCACGTTAAAGGCATTGGGATACAGTAAGTTCTGGATTGCGGCCAAATATGTGAGCTATGCCCTGGCGGCGACTTTGGGCGGTTCTGTTCTCGGCGTGCTGTTTGGACAGAAAATATTCCCGTATATTATTGTCACGGCCTATAAGATTATCTATATTCATATTCCGGATGTGGTGATTCCATACAATATGGGTTATGCCCTTGCGGCATCCGGGGCGGCTATTTTATGTACAATGCTGGCAACTGTCAGCGCATGTTACCGGGCTTTGCAGGCACAGCCGGCGGAATTAATGCGCCCGGAAGCGCCGAAAAGCGGCAAGCGGGTATTTTTGGAGTATGTTCCGGGGATTTGGGGACGGCTGAATTTTACCTGGAAGTCTACGGTGCGGAATCTGTTGAGGTATAAAAAACGGTTCTTTATGACGGTATTTGGCATCGGCGGCTGTATGGCGCTGATGATTGTGGGATATGGCCTGAAGGATTCGATTATGGATATCGCCCGGCTCCAGTTCCGTAAAATTCAGATATATGATTTGATGGCGGTAATCGACGGCGATATTGCCGAGGAAGAAAAAGGGGCCATTGATGAAAAACTCGGGTCCGATGAACGGATAGGCTCATTTATGGACGGTTATATGCGGTTGACGGAGATGACCTTTAAGGGTAAGGACAAGGATGTTTATCTTTACATACCGTCTAAACTGGACAACCTTGAGCAGTTCCTGACTTTCAGCGACCGGGTTTCCGGCGACACATGGCTTATGTCGGAGGACAGCGCCATATTGACGGAGAAGGCGGCAAGGGACTTGAAGATTTCTGTAGGCGACGAGATTCAGCTAGAGCTTGAAGACGATGAAAAAATTCAGGTAACTGTGACAGATATCTGCGAAAACTATCTGTCCCATTATATTTATCTGTCGCCGCAGCTTTATGAGAAATTAACGGGAGAGCTGCCGTCCTATAACTGTATTTTTGCCGATATAAAAGAAAACCATGGAGCGGAGTTAAATCAGGTTGGCGAGGAACTTCTGAAAAACGACAGTATATTGACGGTTTCCTACACAAATAATATGGAGAGCCAGATTGAAGATATGCTTGGCGTATTAGACAGCGTTATCATTGTGCTGATTATATCGGCGGGCATGCTGGCCTTTGTTGTACTTTATAATTTGAACAATATTAACATTAATGAGCGTAAACGGGAATTGGCCACGCTGAAAGTCCTTGGCTTTTACGATATGGAGGTCGGCAATTATGTATATCGGGAAAATATACTGCTGACAGTGATTGGCGCCTTTGTTGGCGTATTTCTCGGAAAAATACTGCATCAGTTTGTCATTCAGACGGTGGAAGTGGAGATGACAATGTTCGGACGGAACATTAATATGCCGAGCTACCTGTATGCGATTGGTTTTACCTTCCTGTTCTCGCTGCTGGTAAACTTTGTTATGTATTTTAAACTGAAAAAAATTGATATGGTGGAATCACTGAAGAGTGTGGAATAATGGAGGAAAAGACATGAGTAAATACCTTGTTGTTGTGGATATGCAGAAAGATTTTATTGACGGAAGCCTTGGCTCAGCGGAGGCCCGGGCGATATTGCCGAAGGTGATTGAAAAGATTAAAAATTTCCCTGGAACTGTTGTTTATACGAGAGATACCCATGAGGAAAATTATCTGGAAACATTGGAAGGGAAAAAACTCCCGGTTGTACATTGTGTCCGGGATACAGAGGGCTGGAAGTTCCAGGAGGACATCCAGGAACTTATAACGGCAAACCGCAGCCTTGTATTTGATAAGGAAACCTTTGGCTCCATTCAGATGGCCGGCTGTCTTCAGGGAATTGACCGGATGGCGCCGATTGACGAAGTTATTGTTGTCGGACTCTGCACAGATATTTGCGTTATGGCAAATGCAGTGCTGATTCGGACGGCGATGCCGAATACGCCGGTGCGGGTGGACGCTTCCTGCTGTGCAGGTTCTGCGCCGGAGGCCCATCGCTGTGCGCTGGAAGCCATGAAATCACTGCAGATTGATGTTGACGGCTTTGATTTTTAATCAGGAAAAGAGCGGATAAATATGTGGATACTCCTGGCCTTTGGCTCTGCCTTTTTTGCCGGGATTACGGCAATTTTGGCGAAGCTTGGAATAAAAGACATGGACTCCCATCTGGCTACGGCCCTGCGGACGATTGTAGTGCTTATTTTTGCCTGGCTGATGGTTTGGGTGAAAGGAACTCAGTCAACGATGGCGGATATTTCCGGGGAGAGCTATTTGTTTCTCGCTTTATCCGGCCTGGCTACGGGAGGTTCATGGCTTTGTTATTTTCGGGCGCTTCAATGCGGTGATGTGAATAAGGTCGTGCCGATTGATAAGTCGAGCACTATTCTAACAATGCTTGGGGCGTTTCTTATTCTCAGAGAGCCGATAACCCGGTATATGATTCTGGGCATGTGCGCGATTGCCGCGGGCACAGCGCTGATGATTCAGAAAAAAACGGTGCCGGAGAAAAAGGCTGCTTCGTTGGAACAGGCGGAGGACGGGGCAGGTATAAAAGCAAAAACTTATTCGAAAAACACAGCAGCAGATTATCGATGGCTGGTTTATGCGGTTTTATCGGCAGTATTTGCCAGCCTGACATCGATACTCGGAAAAATAGGCATGGAAAATGTGGATTCCACTCTGGGAACAGCCCTGCGGACGATAGTTGTTTTGCTTATGGCATGGCTTATTGTATTTATGACCCACAAGCAAAAAGAAATTGGAAAAATTGACCGTAGAAGCTGGCTGTTCCTTATTCTGTCCGGCGTGACAACAGGGCTTTCCTGGCTATGTTATTATCGGGCGCTTCAGACGGGGAAGGCCAGCATTGTCGTGCCGATTGATAAATTGAGTATTGTTGTTTCTGTGGCCTTTGCATGGATTGTGTTTAAAGAAAAACTGTCCTCAAAGGGACTGGCCGGGCTTGTTTTGATTGTAGCCGGAACATTGATATTATTACTGTGATGGAGAGAAATAGAATGAAATTTTATATGGCGCCTTTGGAGGGCATTACCGGATATGTTTTTCGGAATGCCCATTATGATTATTTTCATCCTGCAGATAAATATTTTACACCGTTTATCACGCCGGGACTGAACAGCCGGCGGACTTCAAAAGCGCTGAGGGATGTGCTTCCCGAAAATAACCGGGGACCTGAAATTGTGCCTCAGATTTTGACAAACCGGGCCGATGAATTTATATATACAGAAAAACAATTAATAGATATGGGTTATAAAGAAATAAATCTGAATCTTGGCTGCCCGTCGGGAACCGTTGTGGGCAAAGGCCGGGGTTCAGGTTTTCTTGCCTTTCGTGATGAGCTGAACCGCTTTCTGGAAGAAATTTATCGCGGCGCGGAAGTGAAAATTTCTATAAAGACCCGCCTGGGCAAGGACAACCCGGAGGAATTTGATGCGCTGCTGGATATTTATAATCAGTATCCATTGGAGGAACTGATTATCCATCCGCGGACACGGGAGGAGTTTTACCGGGGAAAACCGAATCTGGAAATGTTTCAGCTCGGACTTGAAAAAAGCCGGTGTCCGGTGTGCTATAACGGAAATATTTTTCAAAAGGCGGATTATGAGAACCTTTGCCGTCGGTTCCCGGAAGTAACATCGGTTATGATTGGCCGGGGAATTATCGCAAATCCGGCATTGCTTGACATTATAATCAGAGAAAGGGAAACGGTGGATAAGCTGTTGCTTCGGGAATTCCATGACCGGATTTATTCGGATTACGCAGAAATAATGTCGGGAGAGGTTCCACTGCTCTATAAGATGAAAGAATTATGGAATTATATGATTTGCCTTTTTACCAATGCGAAAAAGTACGGCAAAAAGATAAGAAAAACTCAGAGCCTGAAAAACTATAATGGGATTATAAATAGCCTTTTTGAAACGGAGGAAATAATTCCGGGGGCGGGATTCGGGTCGAATGGTATCGACAAATAATGAAAATTGAATATACAAATTTAGAAGGGGCATACGTTATTGGTACAGATTTTATAACTCTGGTAAAAATGGCTTACAGACTGTAAGCCAAATAGAACTGATTGAGAAAATGGTAAAAGGAATTCCTTGGGGACATAATCAGAGGATTATGTATAAATGTAAAAATATCGGAGAAGCCAAAGGTGCTTCGTGAGGAATTTAAGAGTAGTTTGCCGACAGTTGAAGAAATAGAAAGTGAGCTGTCTGAATAAAATTAAATGACCCGACATGGTACGCATCGTTGAGAGGCGTGTCGGGTTTTGTTATTAATATTGAATGCGTATAAAGGGAAGTATTCTATAGTACCCCCAAATGTTCCAGAAGGATTTTTAAACCAATAAATATTAAAATAATGCCCCCGGCAATCTCGGCTTTTTTCTCATAGCGCCGGCCGAATTGGTGTCCGATGCCGACTCCGGCAAAGGACAGGGCAAATGTCGTGCATCCGATGAGACAGACTGCCGGAATAATTTTAACCTGGAGGAAGGCAAAGGTGATGCCGACGGCCAGGGCGTCGATGCTGGTTGCGACGGCCAGCATAAAAAGCTCTTTCATATCCAGAAGTTCCTGCATATCCCCGGAAGCGTCGTCATCATCGCCGACAGCTTCGCGAATCATATTGACGCCGATAAAACCGAGGAGTATAAAGGCAATCCAGTGGTCGATGCTTGTTATGTAGCTTTCAAATTGTTTGCCGAGAAACCAGCCGAAAACAGGCATCAACGCCTGAAAAACGCCAAAAAACAGGGCGATAATTCCGGCATGGCGGTAGTTCATGCGCCGCATATTCAGTCCCTTGCAGATAGAAACGGCAAAGGCGTCCATGGACAGGCCGACTGCAATTAAAATCAGTTCAAATAATCCCATTAAAATTATCTCCTTTTATCAATCAACCTTCTTGGCAATAACCGCCATGCGCCCGTCTTCCTGGCTGTATTCACAGGTGGACAAAGTAATCAAACGGTCTCCATAAACCGCCGTTTCTCCCGTATCATAGAGGCTTATCTGGCGGATATTATTCATGTAGTCGTTAAAATCAGCCTCATCGATAAAGTCGAAATGGCTGTAGTAACGGAAGCCTTCTTCCTCTTCAGACAGGGCCCTGGAAAGAATAACAGCCACCACAGTATAGGTTCCTTTTTCGTGAAGTGTGTCGAAATAGATTGTTTTGTGGGATTCAAAAAAATCCCTTTCTTTGTAGTTCATCAATGGCTGGAACATGCTGTTGTCATTCATATGGTGTCCATAAATAACCAGGTTTTCGCTGACCGGATTTATCGAACAGTAACCGTCGATGAAAGGAACGCCGCCGGCATCATATTCTTTATTGAAGTTTGAGTGAAGGTAGGCATCATTATCCCCTTCAACGTACATCACCGGGTAATCAATAGTTGTATCCGGAATCTGAATCCATCCGGCAAAATCCGGGTTCTCTTCATGGAGACGGGCATATCGCTGGAGCACTTCATTGTTGTCACTGCCGGTTTCATCATTTGTATTGGAATTGCCTGTTTCTTCCACAAGCAGTGATTTGATGTCATTCATGTTTTCCGCCGAGACATGGCGCTCCCAGAAGTACTTACCGAGATACCCGGCGCTGCCCAAAAAGCATATAAGGGCGATGATAAAGATGAATATTTGCATTTTTTTCAAGACATAACCTCCTTTTTTTAAAATTATATCATAAATGGGCTGGTCAGTTAAAAAAAATATGTTAAAATAAGGATATAATTTTATGGGAGGAAAAAATAATGAATGTATTAGTAATCAATTGTGGAAGTTCATCATTAAAATTCCAGTTAATTCAGTCCGATACAGAAGATGTACTGGCAAAGGGTCTTTGTGAACGTATCGGAATTGAAGGCAGCAGAATCGTATATACACCAGCAGGAAAAGACAAAATTACAATCGAATCTCCGATGCCAGATCACACAAATGCTATCAAGCTTGTGCTTAACTGCCTGACAGATGCAGAAAACGGTGTTGTAAAATCTCTTGAAGAGATTCATGCCGTAGGCCACCGTGTTGTACACGGCGGAGAAAAATTTGCTTCTTCTGTTGTTGTGGACGATGAAGTTATGAAAGCGATTGACGAGTGCAGCAATCTTGCACCGCTTCACAATCCGGCCAACCTTATCGGTATCAGCGTATGTAAAGAATTAATGCCGGGCGTACCTCAGGTAGCCGTATTTGATACTGCTTTCCATCAGACAATGCCTGAAAAAGCTTTCCTTTATGGTCTGCCATATGAAGCATACACAGAGGATAAGATTCGTCGTTACGGTTTCCACGGAACATCCCACAGCTATGTATCCAAACGGGTTGCTGAAATCCTTGGAAAGAAACCGGAAGATTTGAAGACGATCGTTTGCCATTTGGGCAACGGTTCCAGTATCTGTGCTGTAAATCAGGGTAAATGTGTGGATACAACCATGGGTCTTACACCATTGGCCGGTTTGATCATGGGAACACGCTGCGGCGATATCGACCCATCCATCCTTGAATTCTATGCTCAGAAACATGATTTAGATGTCTTCCAGGTAACAGAAATCTTAAATAAAAAATCCGGTGTTCTCGGTATCAGCGGCGTAAGCAGCGACTTCCGTGATATTGAAGAAGCAGCAGATGCAGGCAACGAACGCTGCAAATATGCGCTTGACGCTTTCAAATATCAGGTAGCTAAATTCATCGGCGGCTATGCGGCAGCTATGAACGGCGTTGACGTTATCGTATTTACAGCCGGTGTAGGTGAAAACAGCGCAACGACACGTCAGGGCGTATGCGATTACCTTGGATACCTTGGAATTACAGTAGATGCAGAAGCTAACGGAAAACGCGGTGAAGAAATTGAAATCACAACTCCGGATTCCAAAGTTAAAGTATTTGTTGTTCCAACAAATGAAGAATTAATGATTGCAAGAGATACTGTTGCTTTAACAAAATAAGGACAGGCACTTTTTGCGCGGAAATGGATATTCTATAAGGAGACTGTGGGAAGGTCGGGGATTCTGAAATGAGGAAACGGCTTGTCTGGCTTTTTATAGGATGTTTGCTGGCGATTCCCTGTGTGGGAACGCAGATTTATCAGAATTACAGGCCCTCGGCAGATTGGGAACAGTCTGCCGAGGGCCTTACTGTTCATATGAAGGAATTTGGGATGGACCGGGTCGTTGGTTTTGACGAATATGCGGTTGGGGTTCTGGCCGCGGTTCTGGATGCGGATGCCCGGGAAGAAACCGTGAAAGCCATGGCTGTCGTTTTGAGAACATACATAGCCTATATGTCGGCGGGCGGCCGGACGCCGGAAGGACAGTGGCTTGGCCAACCATGGCTGTCGGCAGGGGAGCGGTTAGCTAAAGGCATGGATGAGGAGCTGCTGAAAAAGGCCGTAGCGGAAACCGAGGGGCGCAGGATACTCTATGATGGGGAACCTATATTGCCTTTATACTGTCCTTTGTCCAATGGAAAAACGAGGAATTTTGCCGATGTCTGGGGCGGTGACGCGGCCTATCTGGTGAGTGTGGACAGCGGGTGGGATAAAAGTTCTTCTGATTATATGGAAAAAATATTTTTGAGCCGGAAAAAAATCATCCGCAGCCTTGCGGAAGCCGACGGCACGGAAAATGCCTGGGACCAGTTGTCGGAGAGCATGGTTCAGATAGTGGAGAAGGACGATTCGGGATATGTCCGGCAGATTCAGATTGGCGGCCAGACTTATTCCGGAGAAGACTTGCGGTGCCGGCTGGGTCTCCCCTCCGCATGTTTTGATTACTCAGTGAAAAATGACGGCATTGAATTCACCTGTTATGGCCGCGGACATGGCGTTGGCTTGAGCCTGTACGGCGCTGATGCCATGGCGGCGGAAGGAAAAACCTGGGAAGAAATTATTTTATGGTATTTTCCGGGAACCAGTGTATAAAGTTTGATTTCCTGGTCAAACTATAGCTACGAGGTGATAACAGGTGAAAGAAAATTTAAAAAATTATTGGAAAAAGAATGGATTTTACATGGTGCTGACAGGGGCCTTGGTTGTGGTTCTCGGCATCTCCGGTATTGCCGGATACCGCTCCGGCATGAAGGATAAAGCAGATGCGGAAAATGCCGCAGAATTCAGTCAGGCAGAAAATGCCCCGGAAGTTTTGGATGAGACACCGGCAGTGGCTGTGGGAAATACAACAGATATTGAGAATGCGGTGGCCGAATCTGTGGCGGCAGCGGAAGCTGCAAATGCTTCAGTTGCGGAGACCTTTGGCGAGGATGCCAAAATGGTATGGCCGGTGGAAGGCGAAATTCTCAAAGAGTATTCTCCGGATAAAACCATTTATTTTGAAACGCTGGACCAGTACAAATGCAATCCGGCGCTGATGATTAAAGCCGATGTCAATCAGGAGGTTGTTGCGGCCTTTTGCGGAACCGTAGAATCTGTTACTGAAGACAGTGTCAACGGAACAATGATTACCGTGGATATGGGAAATGGCTATAAAGCTGTTTACGGTCAGATGAAAGATGTGAATGTTAAAGAAGGCGATGCGGTCGTTAAGGGTCAGGCCATCGGCAATGTCGCCCAGCCGACAAAATATTACACGGAAGAGGGAAGTCATCTTTATTTTGGAATGACAAAGGATGGCGCTCCTGTGAATCCGCAGAATTATCTGGAAAAATAACGGCCGGTTTTCCAGTCACCAAATCTGAAAAACAACATAAGATATAAAGCAGGCGATGATAAGTCGGTGATACATATTGAAAAATATGCTGCCGATTCTATTACAATTTTTCTGGTATTACCGGCCCGGGCCAGACATTTGAATAAATACTGTATTTTCATCGGCTGCTTTATATAGCGGGGCATTGTCACAGCGGCAATGCCCTTTTTCTATTTTTACACATTTGGTTGAAATAAAAGTATTAATCAGATATAATATCCTCTGTAAACCATTTTTACATTTAATGGGAAGGATATTATGAACTATACATACATTTTAAAATGCAGCGACGGTTCCCTTTATACCGGATGGACCAATCATCTGGAGGAACGGGTTCTGGCGCATAATGAGGGGCGCGGG
>URND01000015.1 GCA_900549105.1 uncultured Eubacteriales bacterium | reverse complement strand
TCGGCCGGACCAGCCAGTAGGAAATGAGAAAAATAACCACGCCGCTCACAAGAAACAGCAGTCCCATAATAATAGAAAAAGTCCGGGCGTATCCGGCCTGATTCGCAAATACTTCCGTAATATCCCTGTAATTCTCAATATAATAATCTTCATTTAACAGTTTTACCGGTCGGGCGCAGTGAACTATATATCGGCCCTCCACCTTGCGGATTTCATATCCCCGCTGCTGCATATTCAACTTTTTCACAAGTCCGTCATCCAACCCGTTTTTTCGGCTGCCGCAGATGGGTTCTCCCTCCGAATCAGTGAGGCAAAAGGGGATTTCCCCTTCCGTTGTCTGAATCGTCAATGCTTTTGTCAATATTTCCTTATAATCCGCCTCTCCATCTTCCTGCTCTATCCCCCACATCAGCGACATGCTGGACATTTCCACAGAGTTGGCAACTCCCTGATTTAAAGAAAAGCAGAGCATATCATTTTCCCGATAGGCCGCCTCCACTTCCTGCTCTACAGAATTCCTGAAACTGGAATAAATCAGCACATAGCCGCTGACTCCCACAAAAAACTCTGTGACAAGAATAATGCTGAAAAATAATTTCCAAAAAAATTTCACTCATCTACCTCCAGGCGATACCCGATTTTATAAACCGGCACAATTTTAGATTCCAGCCCAAGTTTTTTCCGCATCCGCTGAACATGTAAATCCACGGTCCGGCTTTCGCCCATATACATTTCTCCCCAGACACTCTCATATATCCTGTCCCGGAACAGGGCAATATTTTTATTTCTCAAAAACAATAAGAGGATTTCGTACTCCTTCGCCGTCAGATTCACCGGCTGCCCGGCCTTCTTTACCACCCTCGAAAAGGTATCCACCCGAATATCATAAACCGATAATTCGCGGGAAGTTTTATTGTACCTCCGGAGAACCGTTTCTATCCGGGCCAGCAATTCAATAATCTCAAAGGGCTTTACAATATAATCCTCAGCCCCAAGCTTTAGTCCCCGCACCCGGTCCATCACATCCGACTTCGCTGTCAGAAAAATGACCGGAATATTCATCGGCCGAATATATTCCATTAATTCATAGCCGCTGATCTTCGGCAGCATAATATCCAGTATGATCAAATCAAAGGTTTCCCTCTCGAGTATATCCGCGGCCTTTTCCCCGTCCTCCGCACAGACACAGGCATAGCCGGCATCCATAAGATTCATTCGAATCAGTTCTAAAATGGGCTTTTCGTCCTCAACAATTAAAATCCGATTCATCATCTTCACCTTCCTTTTCTGCCATTTTACATCCTTCCTGCATCATTTTTGCATCCTCATATACAAAAAAGGATGCTTTAAAACAAGATTTCCTCATTTTTCAGCATCCTTCGGTTGTTGCTAAACCTGCCGCTCCAGGGCTATTTCAACTTTTTAACCGCTATACAAGTCGGGCAAGGCACATGAATTGGCTTACCCTTCATACAAATATATCCTTTTTCATAATCAACGCCGAACAGGGTAATCGAATCCGACTCCTGATTAATGGAAGCAAAATGCTTTCCATCCGGGAAAAGATAAATATCCCTCGGATAAATACCGCTGACCGGAAGGACGCAAAGCTTGTCCATTTTCTTCTCTTCATCAATCTTATAGATTGCCACACTGTTGTCGCCGGAGTTCGTTACAAAAAGATACTGGTCATCATCCGTAATCTTTAACGTCACCGCACAGTTATCCTCACTGAATTTCGGAGGCAGCGTCGACTGCTGGTCGAGCTTCTCAAACTTCGGCCCCTTACTCTCCATGGAATAGGCATACTCCGTCACCATGTTGGCATTTTCATGGGTGAGATAAATATACTTTTTATCATGGGAAAATATAATATGTTTCGGGCCCGAATCAATCTCGCAGCGGATAATATCCTTCAGTGCAATCGTCCCGCGAACCCGGTCAAACTCATAAACCTTTATCTGGTCCATTCCCAAATCCACAGCCAGAATATATTTCTCATCCGGCGTAAACAGCGCACAGTTTACATGGCAGCGATTATTTCTTGAAATAACGCTTCCCGGACTTTTCATAAAAACTTCATCGGTGACATCGCCCACCGTGCCATCCGGATTTAAACGGGAAATTGTCAGTTTGCCGTCATAATACCCGGCGCTTATGAGATATTCATTGGCGGAATCCACCCTCAGATAACACGGCCGCAGCCCCTGAACCGAATGGCGGTTCAAATAGTTCAGGCTGCCATCCTCCAAAACCTTAAAGGCAGCAACGCCTTCATCACAATTTGTATATAAATACTCTCCGTTGGCAGATAATGTCAGAAAGGATGGATTGGTAATCTCCACAATTCCCTGCTTTTCAAAAGACGGTGAATCCCCGCTAAAATCATACATATAGATGCCCTTACTTTCCCCGCGGGTATAAGACCCCACATAAGCCCTGTATTTGTTCATGCTTTTCCTCCTGTTATTCCATAACTGTCCTCTTATTTTCAAACTCTGTCAATCTTTGATTATAAGCTTCTTTCATAGCCTCCGCATAAGCCAGCTTTGGCTTCTCAACTCCCATATGATACATCAGATACTGGGTAAAATAAGGATTCATCACCAGCAAAGGCCCTACCAGATATGTGCCTATAAAATTCTGACGCCGAACCCCCTCATAGGCTGTGGTCCGATTAATCCCTGTTCCGCGAATCCCCTTTGCAAAATAGCAATGCTCATTTGCGCCATAAGCCATCGATGACTGAATCTTACATCCAACAACCTTTCTCTGATTAAACTCCCCATAATAATTCCCGGTGTAATAACCGTCTGATACACGGACTGCCGAAAAATCAAAGATATTCAATCCCGGAATCCTTCTCTCGCTATCAATAATTTCCTTAAACAATACTTCCATGGCATTTCCCGTAAAAAGAAAACAGGTCTTCCGGCGAATCAATTCCTCAATCCTATCTTTGTACGGCAAAAGCTTCTGAATCACCATTTCCTGGGCATTTAAAGTCATTGGTCCCATATAGATAAGATTCATATCATCAGCAGCAAAAGCCGGTTCACTGTTCAGGGAAGTCTCAATAAACTCTGCATCCGGCAGACATGCCTTTAAATACGTGATATTACCATAATCTCCAAAGAGGTGGCCATATTCCGGAAATAATATTTCTATTTTCATTTTATTCCCCCCTCTTTCATGATACGCTGAAGCAAATGCTCCTTAATTTCCTTAGCCTTCGCGCCTGTTCCCTGTCCATATATAATGTAGATATTATCCACATCTTCAATATCGACCAATTTTACAACATCCTCCGGATGGAATGCACAGGTAATTCGCTCCTCATTAATATCTGCTAAAAGAAGGCGTACCCAATAATCATAACACCGATTTCCCGCTGTCACCACTTGTCGGACGCCTGACCGTTTTAACGGTTCATAATCCACCTCATAAAGCCATGCTGTATTTTCTGAAGCACGCACCTGCTCCTGCTGATTATAATCCATAAGGACAACCGCGCAATCATCTCTTTGTTTTCCAATCCACTCAAGTACATGAGAACAAACGGCCGGACTCTGCTCCTCCCCATGACACATATAAACTTTCCAGTGGCCAACGGTATCTACATGGCGGCAAACAGTAAGTTTCTCCGCACTCTTCAACCCTTCCGATATCTGCATATAACTCATGCCCAATTGGTATAAGAGCATAATCGCCACTGCCTCATCATTTATATCCGCTTTTGTCGGCCCAAGCAGTCGATAGCTCTCCATCCTATCTTCAATTTTCAGGACAAATGTTTCATTTTCCGCATCCACTGAGACAATTTCATAGCCATTTCCTCCTGAAATCAACTTTGCACTTTCAAAAGCAGACATATCCACATCATTCTCAACGCTGTCCATATGGCCTTTCTGATTCCAGTAACCTGCATAGATATTCGTATATACCAGAATATCCGGAGTCATTTTTTCAAATAACTCTACTATATCCTTTTCATCCACCTCCATCAATGCCAGGCCGCATCCTATCTGCCCGGAAACACTTTTCCCCGAACGCAGAACCGATGCCACCGGTTCAATCCTATTCTCTTTTGAGATATTCCACATAAAATCACAGCCATTTTCTTTAAGTACATGGCCAACCAGATTTAAAACTGTTGTTTTCCCCTTTGTTCCGCTGACATATACTAATGTCGCCGGTTTATTCACATGTTCAAAGGTTTCCTGAACAGGCTTCTCACCTCTAATGAATTTTAATATAGAATTCTTAAATCCCGATGTGTTCTTTCCCATGTTACAGACTCCATCCTTATCTCTGAGTATTTTTTAAAATTTAACTTTAGGATCCATAAACTCCTTCATACGTCGTTCATAAGCTTCCATAATGACCGGCTCAAAGGCCAGCTTTGGATTCTCAATCCCCATCACCTGCATCAGATGTTTTGTAAATAATGGATTGAGTATAAGAAATGGGCCGACAAGATAGGTCCCATAAAACTGATGCACATGAATACCTTCTGTATCAACAGAGGGATTCATACCAGTACCTCTGTCCACCTGAATAAAATTATATTTAAAATTATCACTGTAAGCCATGGAAAACTGGGTTTTAAAGCCAATAATCGGCATATCGCCAAAATGTCCGCGAACCAATCCATTAAATCGGTGCATCATGTTCCGTTTTGCATAAAAATCAAATATTGCCAAACCTTTTTCTTTTGTACCGTCTTCATTTTCAATCCAACGGCCAAAAACTTCCAGGGCATTGCTTGTAATAAGAAATGGAACATCTTTCTTAATTAATTCGACAATCCTTTCTCTATAAGGAAGCAGTTTGTTTATCACCATTGACTGAACTCTCTCCGTCATAGCGCCCATATAAATTAAATCCACCGGTTCTCTGGCAAATACTGGTTCAGACATGTAATCCGTATATATAAATTCTGCTTCCGGCAAACATTGTTTTAAATATTTCATATTTGAAGAATCTGCAAACAGATTACAATACTCTGGAAAAAGAACTTCAATCTTCATTATGCTTTCTCTCCTCCTTCTTCCAATCGTTTTTTCAAATCCTGATATACTTTTTCTGCATATTCCAGCGTATAAACATCATATAGCAGGTAAATCTTATCTGACAACGAAATATCCACATAATCTGCTGCATCCACTTCTTTTTCACAGCAAACAATCTTCTCTTCCGGTATCCCGGCCATTAACAGCCGCAGATGATAATCCGCATTTCGCGCACCTGTAAGTACAATCTGTTTTACCGAATCATCATTTAAAAATTCAAAATCGATATCAAAAATCCAGGCAATATTTTCACTGGTTTCTTTTGCATCAAAATAATCGTCTACCATACATACAACCGTTTTTGTTCCCGGCTCATGCTGTATAAAATCACAAACTCTGGAACATGCAATCGGATTCTGGCCTTTTGCAAGATTCATTATTAATTCTTTGCCGTTCACCATTTCAGAATTGTAACGCGATGCGGCTACTTTTACTTTTTCAAAGGACTCCTGAATCTGCGGCATTTTCAAGCCCAGCTCAGATAAGAGAGAAATTGCCGCAATCATATTATAAATATCCGTAACATTATTGCCAATCAATTTAAAGTCATAAGTTCCATCGGGAGTCCTTATGAGACACCTCTGACTTTCATAATCAATTTTCTCTACTGAGTAATCCATCTCCGGTGAACCGAAATCACAATTCGGACAATGGGCCTGTCCAATATGATTATAACGGATATAGTCATATTTAAGCATAGCTCCGCAATTCGGACAAGCCACAATATCTTTAATAATATTATCCGAACTGCTGTGACCATCCGGGCAACGGATGCCGAAATAACACCGTTCATTTCCCATAGCCAGATGATTACTGATTAAATCCTCACCATTTAAAATAAGTTTGGTATGCTTCGGTATCTGACTATTTAAAACACTGGAAATAAACTCCGCATGAGCATTTCGCTTATAGGAATCTCTGAATAAATTTGTACAAAGCAAATAATCCGGCGGCATGTACGGGTAGATTAACGGCGAATAGCGTTCATCCACTTCTAAAATTGCCAGTTTGCATTTGGACTTACCAAAAAAACTGCTCTTTGAAAGAAGCGCGGAAATAACGCCTTCACTGACATTGCTTCCCGAAGCATTGTTAATGAAATCATATCCATTATCCTTTAATACTTCCGCTGTCAGATTGGATACGGTTGTCTTACCATTTGTTCCAGTAATATATACAAGGCGCTCCGGCTTCTCCAGATGTCCGAGAAAATCCGGGCAAAGTTTATTTGCCATCCATCCCGGCAGATGAGTCGCATTTCGTCCTAAAAGCTTTAATATCTTTGTTGCTATTTTCACAATAGAAATCGTCACATAAAAACGTACCTTGCTTGTTTTCATTTACTGACTCCTCTCCTTATCATTTCATCACGTTCCATTTTACACTTATACCCTTTAAAATTCAACAAGAATTGCGTTTTCTTTCATTCTCTTATATAATATTCCTATATTACTTAAAATTATAAAGGAGACCGTTTATGGAAAAAATAACCAGCTTTACGATTAATCACCTGAAACTCCTTCCGGGAATTTATGTATCGCGCAGGGATGCGGTCGGCGCAGAAACTGTAACTACCTTTGATATCCGTATGACCCGTCCGAATTATGAGCCTGTCATGAACACGGCAGAAATTCACACCATTGAACATCTGGCAGCGACCTTTTTGAGAAATCATCCCCAGTTCGGCGCAAAAACCGTCTATTTCGGGCCAATGGGCTGCCGAACCGGATTTTATCTGCTTTTGAGCGGCGATTATGAATCCAGGGATATTGTTCCTCTGATGAAAGAAATGTTTACATTTATCAGAGATTTTAACGATGAGGTTCCCGGCGCCTGCGCCAGGGACTGCGGCAATTTCCGGGATATGAATCTGCCAATGGCAAATTATCTGGCCGATAAATTTTTAAAAGAAGTTTTGGAAAATATCGGCAGCGAACGCCTTATCTATCCGGAATAAATATTCCTCTTTTGCTTCAAACTAGAAATATATCGAAGCAAAGGAGGTTCCTTATGACTTTTTATGATGGAAACAAAAAGGTTCACCACTGGTTTTCGCGGGTCAGTCATATGTCTGAAGATTACGCGGATTACGAAGATACCCCGGATACCATGATTGTGGACGACCGGCATGATTTACCCTATATCGGCGATTTTCCGCCGAAGGATGACTATTCCGAACATCATTTTTATTAAAAAAATCAGGGCAGAGACTTTCCTATAGTTCTGCTCTGATTTTTTATTTCTATTTGTAATAATAATTTCCCCGAAGAAGAACGATACTGTGGCCTTTCAGGACAATCTGTCCATCATCCGGCAGCAGCCCCGGCGCATTAAACTCAGCCGTATCCAGATAAACACTCCAGCGGCCTTTTTTCGGCAGCCCCGGCAATGAAAATATTTCCTTTGTACAATTCATATTATAGGCAAAGTACCAGGCAGCGCCGCCCTCCGCATACATACATCCGATACAGCGGTTCCAGTTCGACTCATAAACAAACCATGGAACCTTTCCATGAAAGGAAAAATCCGGCAGACCGTTAGCCGACTTATCTGTCTGGGCAAAGGGCTTTTCAGGATGCAGCAGCCGCTCCGTCCTGCGCAATTCAATCATCTTTGCAGCAAAATCGTACAGCCATTCGTTTTTTTGCAATAAATTCCAGTTCAGCCATGAAACCGCATTATCCTGACACCAGGCATTATTATTTCCCTTCTGACTGTTTCCAAATTCGTCCCCCGCATAAATTAACGGCGTCCCCTGCTGGAAAATATTTAAAATCCAGGCATTTTTCAACTGCTGCCGCCGCAGACGGAGAACATCCCGCTTCCGGCTCGTCCCTTCCGCCCCGCAGTTCCAACTGAAATTCCATGAGGCGCCATCCAGATTTTCCTCGCCGTTCGCCTCATTATGGCGGTTGTCATAGCTGACCAAATCCATCAGCGTAAATCCATTGTTATTCGTCATATACTGAATATTTCCCTGGGCATCGGAACGATTTAAAATCTGCATCATAAAATCACCGGCACAGCCCTCGTCGCCCCGCAGAAATCGGCGCATGCTGTCCTGAAAACCGTTGTGATAAACAGCGCGGCGGCGGCCCCCGGCATTTTTATCCGGAAACCCATTAAAATCTTCACTCATTATTTTGGTCTGAGCCAACAATCCGTCCGCCAAAACATCCCGGAGTTGGGTGGCCGTCTGATTCAAATGAAAACCATCGATATGATAATCGAGAACCCACCGGCGCAGACAGGCCATCTGAAAATCTGCCGTTTCTTTCCCGGTAAAAAACAGTTCCATATAGACCTCGATGCCTTCACGGTGCATCGCCTGAACAAGCCTTTTCAGTCCTTCCCCAGCCTTCTCCGGTTCGGCTCCGTATTCCGGCTTTACAGCCATGAAATGGGCCGGGCCATAGCCCCAGTAATTCCTGCGCCCCGCCGAATCCTCCGGGTTCTCCGCATCAAAATCGTATACGGGCATAAGCTCCACACCATTGATGCCCAAAGCTTTCAGATAAGGAATCTTTTCGATAACCCCCTCAAAAGTTCCCCGATGCTTTACCCCGGAGGAAACATGCTTTGTAAATCCTTTGACATGCAGCTTATAAATAATCAGTTCATCAAAATCCAGTCCCGGAAAAATATCTTCTTTCCAATCAAAGTCAGGCTCTTTAAAGAGATACACTCTTTCTCCCTTTATGCGTCTCAGCGCCCTGGCATAGGGCATGGAAATCGGTTCTCCGCCATATAAAACCTGATAGCCATAGTTTTCCACAGCCATCCGGGCATCCCGCCTCGTCAACATTTCCTGCTCCGAGGTCTCAAACTCCAAAAGGATGCTGTATATTCGGGCAAAATGCCAATTTTTATCTATCGGCAATTCCATCGCCCTGCGGCCGTCTAAATCATATATTCTCAGGATAAGATTTTTCTCCGCCAGACCCGGCTGCACCCCCTGTCTCCGGCTTTTCTTCTCCCCCGGAAGTTCGAAGGTCATATTTATCTCTGTCCGGCCGTCTTCACCCTTATCCCATATTGTAATTCCATAGGGCCATGGTCTTCCCCGGCTTATCTTCCACGACATCCATCCCCCTCCTTTGCATTTATCTTTCAAGGTATTTCTCCAAAATACGAGAAACTTCTTTGATATCAATCGGTTTCGCTATATGGGCATTCATGCCATGTTCCAAACATCTCTGAATATCTTCCGAAAATGCATCCGCCGTCATGGCTATAATCGGAAGCGAAGCATCCGGGCGGTTCATACCGCGAATACACTCTGCCGCCTCATAGCCGCCCATCACAGGCATACGGATATCCATCAAAATTGCATCATAAAAGCCCACTTCCGACTGGCTGAACCTGTCCACGCAGATTTGACCATTTTCCGCCCACTCCAGTTCCATCCCGAGTCCCTGAAGCAGTTCATTGGCAATCTCCCAGTTCAGCTCATTATCCTCCGCAACCAAAAGCCGCCGGCCGGAGAAATCCTGCTCTGACTGTTTCGGCACAGATACATGGTCCGACGCTTCCGTATACGGTCTCAATCCATAATACAAGGTTGATTTAAACAAAGGCTTCGACAAAAATCCGCTGATTCCTGCCGCCCGCGCTTCATCCTCAATTTCACTGCAGTCGTAGGCGGAAATCAACAAAATCGGAACATTGTCACCCAACTGTCTCCGCAGTTCCCGGGCTGTTCGGATCCCGTCCATCCCCGGCAGCTTCCAGTCAAGAAGAATGACCTGATAATCATCATGAATGTTGTGGCGCCGTTTCACCATTTCAATGGCCGTTTCACCGTCCAGGGCCCACTCCGCCTCGATACCGATGGAATTCAGTGAAACCACCGTACTCTCGCAGAGCTGCCGGTCATCATCCACCACAAGCATCGTGATATTTGGAAGAAGCATGGCTTCCTCCCGCTCCTCCGCCTTCTCAAAGTCCAGAGTGACGCAAAATTCAGTGCCCTCGCCCTGAATACTTTTTACCTGGATATCGCCCTTCATGGCGTCCACAATATATTTCGTAATCGCCATTCCAAGGCCGGTTCCCTCTGTCTTCTGCACACGCTTGCTGTCCTCCCGAGTGAAGGAATCAAAAATATGCTCCCGGAATTCTTCCGACATGCCGATACCGGTATCCTTAACCCAAATGAGAATACGGACATAATCCTCACCTTTCGGCGATGGCTCCTCATGAAGAGAAACTTCGATGGAACCGCCCTCCGGCGTAAATTTAACCGCATTGGACAAGAGATTCAACAGTATCTGATTCAGCCGGACACTGTCACAGCGCACATTTTCCGAAGAAATATTATAGATGAAAACATTAAATTTCTGCTGTTTCTCCCGAATCTGGGGCTGTATAATGCTGATAATGCTTTCCATCGCCTCACTCAGAGAAACCAATTCTGTATTGAGAGTCATCTTTCCGCTCTCAATTTTTGACATATCCAATACATCATTGATCAAGCCGAGCAGATGTTTGCTTGACAGGGTAATTTTTCTCAGACAGTCCTGCACCTTCTTGCTATCCTCGATATTCGCCATGGCAATGGCCGTCATACCAACAATGGCATTCATCGGCGTGCGGATATCGTGGCTCATATTTGAAAGGAATTCGCCTTTGGACCGGCTGGCCTTTTCCGCCGTCTGCCGGGCCTCTTCCAGTTCCTGCATCTGCTTCCGGCTCAGCCATATATATCCCAAGAAAAGGAACGCCAATGCAGCCAGAATAAGGGCACAACAGCCCGCGAAAACATTCAGCGACCGTTTCCCCATAGTTTCAACGGCACGGTCCAGCGTTCCATAAGGCATAATTGTCACCAAGTACCATTCCGACATCGGCAGCCTCGAACAATACATCTGGCGCCGCTCCCCATAAATCTTAAGCATGGAAGCATAATCCCTGTCTTCTTCCATGGCTGCCTGGAGTTCCTCGATTAACTGTTCCGTCTCTTTTCCGTCGATTTCCTCATAAAGCGCCCGAATTCGTTTGAAATAATTATCCCGGGTGCTGTCATAGCTGCGAATAACAAAACTTCCGTCCTTACGGATAACAAAAGAGTAGACCATAGTATCCCCGTCTCCCAGAGAAAGGGTCGAAGAAATATATTCAATCGGGAGTCTTCCCACCAGGGCAATACATTCTCTTCCATCTGCCATTTTCATGGAAAAGGGAACGCCCAAAACTGCGCTTTTCTCTTCATCTTCACCAATGCCCACCGATATCTTCCGCTCTCCATTTTTCATGGACTCAAAGAACATCTCAGGGTTCAGGGACTTCGCCTCTTCCCCATAGATCATTTCAAAACTTCCGTCATCAAAATAATAGGCTAAAGCTTCAAAGTCCCGGGCTCTGGCGCTGGATTCCAGCCATTCCCGCAGCGCTTCACTGTCGGATTCATACTTCATTGGAATCGTTTTCACCGTTGTTTCGAGCTGAGTCATACGCAGTTCAACCATCGTTTCAAAATGCTTGGAAATCCGTTCATTCATACTGCTCATATAAATATTTCCCAACTCATTGACGGTTGTCGAACTCTGCCGGTTTATGTATTTTATTAAAAATCCAAAAATGCAAACGCACAAAATACTGGCGCCTATTAAACTGAATGTCAGAAACCGAGTCATCCTATTCTTTTTTCTCATTTTACTTTCCTCCGCATCTCTTCCGAAATTTCTGCAAATTCATCGATGTGTCTGAACCGCTGTTACAGCCACCGTTCCATGCACCGCATCAGTTCTTCAATATCCAGAGGCTTTGTAATATGTTCATTCATTCCGGCCCGTTTACTCTGCGCCACATCATCCGAAAAGGCATTCGCCGTCATAGCAATAATCGGAATACTGCGAGCATCCTCCTTATTGGATTTCCGAATCATCCGGGCGGCCGTATATCCGTCCATCACCGGCATCTGAATATCCATAAAGATGAGATTATAATAATGTTCCTCATGGCTCTCATACATCTCCAATGCTTCCTGCCCATTCACAGCGCTCTCAATCCTAATCCCTGTTTCTCCAATGATTTCTTCCGCAATTTCCCGGTTCAGTTCATTATCTTCTACAAGCAGAAGCCGTTTGCCGGAAAAATCCCTTTCCCCTCCGGCTTCTTCCTCCATGTCTCTCCCGCTTTCAGAATTTCCGATAAACTGTTTAAACATATAGACGAGCCGCGACTTAAACAGAGGTTTCGTGATAAAACCATTCACACCGGCCTTTCGCGCTTCTTCTTCAACCTCCGACCAGTCATAGGCCGAAAGAATAATGATCGGCACCTCATCTCCCAACAGCTTCCGTATCTCTCTCGCCGTCTCAATGCCGTCCATTCCCGGCATCTTCCAATCCAGGATTACCGCAAAGAAGTCTTTCCCTTCCTCACAGGCAGCCCGGGTCCTCCTTACCGCTTCTTCACCGGAAAGTACCCATTCGCCGCACATGCCGATATCATCCAGTATTTTGCAGGCGGCCTCGCAGGCATATTCATCATCATCCGCCACAAGCACAGGAAGCTGCTGCAGTTCCCGGATATCTCCATTTTCTATATTCTGCTGTTTCAGGAACACAGTTACCGTAAATCTTGAGCCTTCATTTTCTTTGCTTTCAACGCTGATATCGCCATTCATCATCCGAACAATATTCTGCGCTATCGTCATGCCGAGGCCGGTTCCCTCAATCTTGCTGACACGGCAATCCTCAGCCCTGGAAAATGGCTCAAATATCTGCTTCAGGTATTCTTCCGACATGCCGATACCGTTATCCTGGAAAACAAATTCATAGCATCCATAGTCATAAATTTTCGAAGGTTTCTCCGAAATCTCAATTTCCAGCTTTCCTCCAACCGGCGTATATTTGACGGCATTCGATATAATGTTCATAAACACCTGCTGAAGCCGAAGTTCATCGCCAACCACATCTTCATGCTCCACTTCAAAAATCCGAACCTCAAGCTGCTGTTCCTTTGCCCGCATTGATGGCCGAACCATTGTCAAAATACCTTCAAGCAGATTGGACAGGTTAAATTCTTCCTCCGTCAGCTCAATTCTCCCCGACTCAATCTTGCTCATATCCAGCACTTCATTAATTAATGACAGCAAATGTCTGCTGGAAACCGTAATCTTGCTCAAACAACCTGAAACCTTTTCCCTGTCATCCAGATGGGTTCCGGCAATCGCCGTCATGCCAATGATGGCGTTCATCGGCGTTCTTATATCATGGCTCATCCGCGACAAAAACTCACTCTTGGCCGTATTGGCATGATTGGCGGCTTCGCAGGCTTCTATCAGCGCATTTCTGTCCCGCTCTTCCTTCTGCTTGCTTTCCGTAATATCCTGGGCGACATATATCGCCGTTTTCGGCCTTCCATCCTCATACTCCGCCATAACAATGCTGGCACGTGTCCACTGATTTTTTCCGTTCTTCTTCTCAGCTTTGCGGTACTCAAAAGCTACTGCCGGATGCTCCGGACATAATTCAGACATCAGGTTTGGGATGCTCACCTTTTTCTTATATTCTTCCCTGTCATCCGGGTGAACAAAATTGCTGGTATAGATTTCCACTCCCTCCGCGTAATCCCGCTCTTCACCAAGTACCTGCTGTACATCTTCCTTCTGGGTAATCACACGAAAAGTGCCGTCCCTCAAATCGATATAATAGGTTGCAAAAAACATACTGCTCAGACTGTTAATGATATTGGCTTTTTCCCGCGCCGCCTTTGTTTCTGTCTCTTCCTTCTGCTTTTCCAGAGTAATATCCCGGCCAAGAATATTTACAACCACACCGGATTCCTGGCGGATAAAGAAAATATGTTCCTCCAGCCACATATATGGCGCTTTCTTTTGCTGATACCGAAAGATAATCTCCTCAAAATTCTCAACTTCTTCGGCTTTTTTGCGCAGATTTTCAAGAGAAAATGTCGAAAGAAACCTTTCCCTGTCCTCATCTCTGACGCAATTCTCAATGGCTTTTTCAATATAGGCGGCATAGTCGCCTTTCATCACTTTCTCGTTTTTCTCCGAACCGTGCAGATAAACTCTTTCACAGATTCCCGATGACAAATGGAGTGTATTCATAACGCCGTATCTCGACTGAATGATCGCTGCCATCCTTATATCACTTTGGGCCCGCTCAATCTCGCTGCGAATCCGGGTGTCAACATCCTGGAAAGCCATAACGACATAATTGCGGTTTCTTCCATAGTTATAAAAATGTGCCGTCGCACTGATATAATGATATACGCCCAATATGCTGCGTTCTGCCACAAGTTCCAGCCTGGTTTTTCCTTCCCTCGAGCTTTTCAGCAATACATCCTTTGAAAAAGTGTTTCGAAATTTATCCCAGTAATCCGGATGATACCGATACTTTAGCAGATTTTCCATCACTATATTCCAGCCTTTTCTTCGGCCGCCCACGATGTCTTCATCCTCCGCTGCCGCACGCACGGCGGAAACTACATCCTGATTCAGATCAATAAGATAAATTCCGAAATTTTCTTCTCCAAGAGCCTTCAGTATGGCCTCATTTTTCAGGCTCAGCTCTTCATAGCCCAGCCCTTCCTGATACATATCGTGCATATCTTTGACATAAACCATCACTGATTGATTGTCATCCGTATAATTCGAATCCGGTATCACTTCTATCGTATTCCACCGGTACTCCTTCCCGGCTTTCCGGCGATAATTGCACACAAGCATATTTTTGCCTGCACGCAGTCCCTCCTTCAGATTGGACAGCTTGACAAATTCCCGAAACTTATCCTCATCTTCGCTGTGTATATACCCATCATCCGCAAGCATATTCAGCCAATCCGACATTCTGGCCACATTATAAGGATGTATATCCCGCTCTTCCTTCGGCACCTTGACAACCTCATACCGGTCAAATGTTAAATTGCCCCGGAATATCCTGTGATAGGAATAGCTGGCAGACTCCTGATGGGGAGTGATCGCAATGACAAAAGCCGGAATCCTATCCTTCCACATAATTCTGTTTGCAGTAATATCCACCGCTTTTCCAAAAGGGTCATTAAAATTGGTGACCGAATTCTTTTTTTTGTCACCTATTCCGATCAAAGGACAATTTTCACATTTTCCAGCCCATAGTTCATGGCATACCAACCCTTTTTTTACTCCCGGCGCTACATCCCTTACCCTCTGATTATAGTACAGTATCTCATGGCGTTCCTCGCTGATCACGTAAATCGCAGTTGTATCCAGGGCATCTAAAATCACTTCATAATCTTCTGACTTCATAGCACTCTCTCCAGACTTATCCTATTCTGATATTGTTTAATTATATCCTACCATAATTTCCACTCAAATCCAATAAATAACCCGTGCATATTTTTTTGTTTAATTTTTTTGTTTAATTCTTTTGTGCTTCTATTTTTTCAGCCAGGTCATTCAAATAAACCCACCGCTCCATTTTCTCTTCCAGTTCCGCTTCCGCCTGATTTTTTTCCTTCAGCAAATCGTTCAGCTTTCCCGAATTCGTGGCGTTGACCAGCATATCTGCGTCCAATTTGGAAATTTTTTCTTCCAGCGCGGCAATATCATCATCAATCGTCTCATATTCTTTTTGCTCTTTATAGGTAAACTTCAACTTCACCGGCTGTTTTTGTTTCCAGTCCTTTGAGGACTTCTTATCGGCTGCCGCTGTGTCGGCAGGCTCCGCCGCTGCTTTGCCTCGAGATAATCGGTATAACCGCCCTCATACTGCTGCAGATGGCCCTGGCCGTCAAACTCAAAAATCCGGTCCACAATATTATCCAGGAAATACCGGTCATGGGACACCGTAATAACAATTCCCGAAAATGAATTTATGTAATCCTCCAAAATTGTCAGCGTTGGAATATCCACATTGTTGGACGGTTCATCGAGAATCAGGACATTTGCCCCGAGCATTAAAACCGACAGCAGATAAAGCCGGCGCTTCTCGCCGCCGGAAAGTTTTGAAATCGGCGTGTACTGCATATCCGGTGTGAAGAGAAAGCGTTCAAGCATCTGGGAGGCGGTAATTTTCCCTTCCTTTGTCTGAACATACTCCCCGATATCTTTGATATAGTCAATCACCCTCTGGTTTCCATCCATTTCAGTCTCTTCCTGGGCCAGATATCCGATTTTAATCGTTTCGCCAATCTCGATATGCCCCGAATCCGGCGTTTCCAGCCCGGCAATCATTTTAATCAGGGTGGACTTGCCGCAGCCATTCGGTCCGATGATTCCAAGCCGCTGATTCCGCAGAACAATATATTCAAAATTTCTGATAAGAGGCTGTCCGCCATAGCCTTTGCAGACATCATGGAGTTCTATCGTTTTCTTTCCCATACGGGTTTCCACAGAATCCATGACCACCGTGCCATCCTGTATCGGCGCTTTCCCGTTTTTCAGCGCCTCCAGCCGTTCAAGCCTTGCTTTCTGCTTTGTTGTCCGGGCCCGGCATCCCCGTTTGGCCCATTCCAATTCCATTCTTAAAATACTCTGCCGCTTGCGCTCACTCGCCAGCGCCATCTCTTCCCGCTCCGCTTTCAGCTCCAGAAACCGGGAATAATTCGCCTCATAACTGTATAGTTTTCCATGACTGATTTCAAGAATCCGGTTAGACACCTTATCCAAAAAATACCGGTCATGGGTCACCATAATCACCGTGCCTTTATAATTTTTCAAATAATCTTCCAGCCAGGAAATCATTTCTTCATCGAGATGATTCGTCGGCTCATCCATCAAAAGTACATCAAACTCACCGGTCAGCGCCTTTGCCAAAGCTGCGCGCCGCCGCTGTCCCCCGGACATCCTGTCCAGCAGGGCATCATATTCCGTAATGCCAAGCTTTGTCAAATTACTCTGCACCTGCCAGTCCGTCTCCGCATTGCCGTTCAATGCAAAGTCGGCCACTGTTGCTTTCGCCGGAAATTCAGGATTCTGGGGCAGATAGGCAATCCGCAGTCCGTTCTGGCGGACGATCTGGCCTTCATCCGGCGTTTCGGCATCCGCAAGCATTTTCAAAAGTGTTGATTTCCCGGTGCCGTTAATGCCGATAATTCCTATCTTATCTCCTTCCTGAATCCCGCAGGACACGTCGTCAAATATAATTTTGTCGCCATATATTTTTTGAATATGCTCAATATTTAAAATATTCATCGCAAAAATTGCCTCCTCTATTTACAGGAAAATATATTTCAAAACAAACAGAATTGCCAGCGCATACATCAGCAGACTGATTTTTTTCTCTCTATATCTCCCGGTCAGCAGATGAATCGCTGCATAAGAAATAACGCCCATGGCAATTCCTTCGGAAATGCTGTAGAAAAATGGCATTGCCCCAATACAAATATAGCACGGAATTGCCTCGCTGTAATCCTTAAAATCAATATTTATGACATTGGACAGCATATAGAATCCAACAATAATCAGCGCCGGAGCCGTCGCAAAAGACGGAATCGCCAGAAAAACGGGCGACAGTAACAAGGACAGGGCAAAAAGGACCGCCGTCGTCAGCGCCGTCAACCCGGTGCGTCCGCCCTCAGTGACCCCGGAAGCGCTCTCCACAAAGGTTGTTGTTGTCGACGTGCCGAGAATTGCCCCAAAGGTTGTGCCGACCGCGTCGGCCATCAGCGCCCCTCTGATTCTCGGAAGACGCCCCCGCTCATCCAGCATCCCTGCCTTTGTGGAAACGCCGATAAGGGTGCCAAGAGTATCAAAAATATCTACAAATAAAAAAGCAAACACAACAACAAAAAAATCAGGAGAAAATACATTGGAAAAGTCCAGCTTGAAAAATACGGGCGCCAGACCCGGAATAGAAATGCCATCACTGAAATCCGGGAGCAGATCATAAAATCCAAGCCCCGGATTTGGCACGTAAATCCCCGCGAACTGACATAGGATGCCGAGAAGCCATGTCACCAGAATACCCCAGAGAATATTTCCCTTAATGTCTTTAATCACTAAAACCGAGGTAATAATGACGCCGATAATTGCCAGAAGCACAGTAATACCCACATTATTAAATGATGCATTCACACCATTTGCCAGATTATAGCCCTCAACCGAAAATAACTCCAGCAATGCGGCGCCGCCGACAACAATATTTGCATTCTGCAGGCCGATAAAAGCGATAAATAAACCGATGCCCACACTGACTGCCGCCTTGAGATTTATTGGAATCGCATTAAATATCGCCTCACGCACATTTGTGGCTGAGAGAATAATAAAAACAAGCCCCTCAACAAACACCGCCGTCAGCGCTGTCTGCCAGGAATAGCCCATATTGAGAACAACCGTATAGGCAAAATAGGCATTCAATCCCATCCCCGGCGCCAGAGCAAAGGGATAATTGGCAAACAATGCCATACAGAGAGTGCCGATAAAAGCGGCAATGGCTGTCGCCGTAAACACCGCCCCCCGGTCCATTCCTGCCGCCGCAAGAATTCCCGGATTCACTGCCAGAATATAGGCCATCGTCATAAAAGTTGTTATGCCGGCCAGTACCTCTGTTCTTACTGTTGTGTTATTTTCTTTGAGTTTAAAAAGTTTTTCTATTATCATAAAAGATTATCCCCTTTCCGTCAACCGGATTTCTCTGTTATTCTCCCCTTATAACCCTTATATCATGCAAAATAAAGTGACGGCGGCGTATTTTAATGATAAAATGGAATTATTAATTACAGAAGGAAGGTTAATTTATGAATACCCTGAAAAAATATGCGCCCGCTCTCATTTTTTTAATCATTTTTGAAACGATTGCCATCACCTTATGGCAGACCCTGGACAATATTTTCTATCTGTTCAATTTTACATATATCGGAGGTTTTCTCTGTCTCGGTCTCTGCCTCTACATTCGAAAGTTCAAACATGCCCGCCTTGTCGTCCAACTCGGTGTCGGGCTGTATATGCTTGTTTACCTCGGTCTTCTCTCCAATGAAAATATGCAGATTGAGGGATTCTGGTATTATCTGTTCATGGGCGTTTTTGAAGCGGCCACCATTCACTATGCCGTCGCAAAAATTTTCGGCCCCCTTTTTTTTGGCCGGGGCTGGTGCGGCTATGCCTGCTGGACAGCCATGATTCTGGATTTGCTGCCTTATAAACATCCGAATACTCCGCGAAAAAAGATTGGGTTCATCCGATATATCACTTTCACTTTGTCCCTCCTTTTCGTCGGCGCTCTTT
Source organism: uncultured Eubacteriales bacterium (assembly GCA_900549105.1). Lineage (GTDB taxonomy): Bacteria > Bacillota > Clostridia > Lachnospirales > Lachnospiraceae > Frisingicoccus. The sequence goes on along the minus strand of URND01000015.1, from coordinate 16,413 downwards.
TCATTTTCCATGTGCCGAATATTGAGCGGATTATGTTTTACAGTTTTATTATCGGAAATCTTCTCTACTATGCCATCGGCATCGGCCTGGCTCTTGCCTTCAGGGACAACCGGGCCTTCTGCAAATACATCTGCCCGATTACGGTATTTTTAAAACCGATGAGCTATTTTGCCCGGCTCCGCATTACCGTGGATGAGGAAAAATGTATCTCCTGCGGAAAATGCCGAAAGCTCTGCCCGATGAATGTGGACATGCTGGATAACGCCCGAAGCCGTGAAAACGGCACTGAATGTATCCTCTGTATGAGCTGCGTGGACAATTGCCCGAAAAAAGCGCTGCACAGTTGAGAATTCTTCAGGAAAGTTCTTGCAAATTCAGGGATTTTCGATAAAATAGAATACGTGTGATTTGAAAAGAACAATGATAGAAAGGTATTAAAACATGATTAGTGCAAACAATGTAACCCTGCGTTTGGGAAAACGTGCATTATTTGAAGATGTCAATATTAAATTTACCGAAGGGAACTGCTACGGCCTGATCGGGGCCAACGGCGCCGGAAAATCCACCTTTTTAAAAATACTTTCCGGGAAGCTGGAACCGAGTAAGGGCGATATCACCATGAATCAGGGTGAACGTCTCTCTGTCCTTGAGCAGGACCATTACAAATATGATGATTTTCAGGTCCTGGATACGGTTATCATGGGCAACGCCCGCCTTTATGAAATTATGAAGGAAAAAGACGCTATTTATATGAAGGAAGATTTTACCGAGGAAGACGGAATCCGCGCCAGCGAGCTGGAAGGTGAATTTGCCGAATTAAACGGATGGGAAGCCGAAAGCGACGCCGCCATTCTTTTGAACGGCCTCGGCATTGAGCCGGAGCTTCATTATGCGTTGATGCGGGATTTGGACGGCGGACAGAAGGTCAAAGTCCTTCTTGCCAAAGCCCTCTTCGGAAATCCGGATGTCCTTCTTTTGGATGAGCCGACCAACCACCTGGATTTGGATGCCATCGCATGGCTTGAGGAATTCCTCATTAATTTTGAAAATACAGTTATCGTTGTCTCCCATGACCGTTATTTCTTAAATAAGGTCTGCACCCATATTGCGGATATTGACTACGGAAAAATCCAGCTCTATGCCGGAAACTATGATTTCTGGTATGAGTCCAGCCAGTTGATGATTAAGCAGATGAAGGAAGCCAATAAGAAAAAAGAAGAAAAAATTAAAGAACTCCAGGAATTTATCCAGAGGTTCAGCGCCAATGCTTCCAAATCAAAACAGGCGACCTCCCGTAAGCGGGCCCTTGAAAAAATCGAATTGGATGAAATCCGGCCATCCAGCCGTAAATATCCATATATCGATTTCAAGCCAAACCGGGAAATCGGCAATGAAGTTCTCATGGTAGACGGCATCTCAAAAACAATTGACGGAGTAAAAATGCTGGACAACATCTCCTTCACCCTCGGCCACGATGATAAAGTTGCCTTTGTCGGCCCGAATGTCAACGCGACATCTACTCTGTTCAAAATTCTGGCCGGTGAAATGGAGCCGGATGAAGGAACCTATAAATGGGGCGTAACCACCTCCCAGGCTTATTTCCCGAAGGATAACACAAAGGAATTCGCCAGCGATGACACCATTGTGGACTGGATGATGCCATGGTCCCCGGAAAAGGATGTCACCTATGTCCGCGGTTTCCTTGGCCGTATGCTCTTCTCCGGTGATGACGGCCTGAAACGGGTCAACGTTCTCTCCGGCGGCGAGCGGGTGCGCTGTATGCTCTCCCGCATGATGATGTCCGGCGCCAACACAATGATTCTTGATGAGCCAACCAACCATTTGGATATGGAATCCATCACCGCGCTGAATAACGGTCTGATAAAATATCCGGGAGTCCTGCTCTTTACATCCCAGGACCACCAGTTTGTTCAGACAACTGCCAACCGCATTATGGAACTTACCCCCGGCGGCCTGATTGACAAACAGTGTACCTATGATGAATACCTTGAAAACGATGAACTGGCACGTAAACGCCAGGTTATGAATATGGATGAACAAATCGAAGAAGACGCAGAAGAATAATTTATTCTCTGGAAATTCGCATAAAAACCCCCTTTGACCACCGGTTTTTCGATACCGGCAGCAAAGGGGCTTTTTTGTCAAGATGAATAATACTTTTTTATTTTATTTCTTCCCACCTGAGACTCCACCCAATTTTCCACATATCCGCAGTCACAGCAGACATAGCGGGTGACCGGAATTCTCTCCACAGTCACCACTTTCGTCATACAAATGCTGTTGGCTAAATAACGGTGGGCATCATCGGGCACGCAGGCTACTGTATGTGAACCGCATTTCGGGCACACGCCGCTGTTTTTCATACAAACGCCCCCGCTCTTAATACTCTTTTTTATTGAAGATACTCAGACTGACAAAATAGGAAATAATATACACCAGCACACAAAAGGCTGCGCCGGCGGCGGCCATAAGACCGATGTGCTGTTCGATGAATTCCCACGCCGATGCCGGAATATATTGGTAGATGCTCATGAGACCAAATATAGGTATCATAATGACCGCAATCATCACAATGCGGGTTTTTTCCACACCTAATTTATAAATCAAAGGAATCAATATGGAATAAATCAAAAATATAACGCAGAGCAGGGCTGCTGCAGTCACAGCCAGCAGCATCAGATCATCATCTTTCATGGGATGAATATATCCCAAAACAGCACTGAACAGAGTACTGGCGATAATCGCAAAAATCGCATAAATAATGCAGCACAAATATTTTGAGCCCACAATATCCTTTCGGTTCACCGGCATGGTCAGCACAAATTTATCCCACCCCGCCAATGTATCATAGGACATACCGGTAAAAATCAGCATACACATACTCATCGTCACCATGCATTGAAAATATAACATAGATTCCATATAAATACTAAGCGCCCCAAAAAAGATAAACAACAACACATACTGTTTGGCATAACGGCGCAGTGCATAATATTCTTTAACCAATAATCCACTCATATTATTTATCTCCCTTCACTTTAAATAAAAGCACATCTTCCAGTTTAATCCGATCAATAACAAAATTCGGATGTTTCTGTTTTAATTTATTTCTCTGACTCACAAGCACATCGCAGCCGTAAACGCCGCGGCTGACACCCATAATCATATCCGCATCGATGGATGGCACATCTTCCGGGCGGCAGTGAACAACGCCATATTCTTCCATAATCCGGTCTTTTTCTTCGGATAAGAATATTTCCCCTTTATGAATAAAGGTAATATAGTCTGCCACCTTCTCCAAATCACTTGTAATATGGGATGAAATCAACACGCTGTGCTCCTCATCCTGAATAAATTCCTGGAACATATCCAGAATCTCATCTCTGACAACCGGGTCCAGGCCGCTGGTCGCTTCATCGAGGATGAGCAGCTTCGGATGATGGGCCATGGCAGCCACGATCATCAGCTTCATCTTCATACCTGTTGAAAACTCCTTCATTGGTTTATTTCCCGGAACTTCAAAAGTTTTTAAAAGTCTCTGATAATATTTTTCATCCCAGTTTTTATAAATTTTCCCCATGAATCTTCCGATTTCTCTGGCTTTCAGCGTTTCATGAAAACCGGTTCCATCGAGAACAACGCCGATGTCCTCCCGGATTTCTTTTCCTTTTTTATAAATATCTTTGCCAAAAATCCGGATTTTTCCGCTGTCCGCATGTACCAAATCCACAATGGATTTAATCGTTGTTGACTTTCCGGCGCCGTTTTCTCCAATCAACCCCATAATACATCCGCCCGGAACTTTAAAGCTCACATTTTTCAAAGAAAATTCCGGATAACTTTTATTTAAATTTTCCACTTCAATCAAATATTCCATCGCTAATCCTCCTCATAAACCATCTGTATGATTTCCTGAAGCTCTTCGCAGCTAATCCCGCTGCTCTTCGCCAGCCGGACCCCTTCTGTCAATATCTCTTCTATCTGCCGATATTTTTCTTCCTTCATCATCTCCATATTGGCATCAGCGATAAAACTTCCCCGGCCAACCATGGTGTGAATAAAACCGTCCCGCTCCAGTTCCTCATAGGCCCTCTTTGTTGTAATGACACTAATATGCAAATCCTTCGCCAGAGCACGCATGGAAGGAAGGGCATCCCCGCCTTTCAGCTCCCCCCGCATCACCATATCTTTAATCTGGCTTGTAATCTGTTCATAAATCGGTACATCGCCCGAATTGCTTATAAATATATTCACATTGTTACCTCCAATCTGCCAACACGTCTGCCGGCAAAAGCTTTCAAGATTGTGATTAAAATTTATATTGTATATACTTGATATATACAATATAGCATTGTATATATACATTGTCAATAGCTAATTTCAATATTGTCTTTTTCTTCCAAAAAAGGTATACTATACTCTGTTAGGAGGAATTCAATTATGATGACAACTGCACCCCTTATCCCCCAGATAACACTTCTGGCTATGGGATTCACCGGCATATTATGTATTGCAGTTCCTTTTGTTCTGCTGTTTGTATTTAAAGGCCGGTTTCAGACAAAGGCAGCGCCTTTCTTTTTCGGCGCAATTACTTTTATTATCTTTGCCCTTGCCCTTGAAAGTTCTGCCCACCAATATATCCTTTCGGGCAATACGGCCATCGGCAGGATGATTTCAGGCAACCCCTTTCTTTATGCCATTTACGGCGGTCTGGCCGCCGGAATCTTTGAAGAATTCGGACGTTTTTTCTGCATGATGACGGTTATGAAACGCTTTATGTACCAGCGGGAAAATTCTATCATTTACGGTATCGGCCACGGCGGAATTGAGGCCATTGTTCTCGGTTCCTTTACTATGCTTCAAAACCTCATGATTGCCATTGTCCTGAATGATTATGGCAGTGTGGAGGCCTATGCTTCCCAGGCCGGCAGCGCTGAAGCATCTGCTTCTATAACTTCTTTATTAAACACTTTGGTTGAGACGCCGACTTCATCCTATATCCTCTCCGGGGTTGAACGGATGGCCGCCCTTGTTTTGCAGATTGCTCTTTCAGTTCTTATCTACAAGGCGGTTGTGCGAAAAAAATATATGTACATATTACTTGCCATTGTGCTTCACGCCCTCATTGATATCATCGCCGCTTTCTATCAGACAGGCCTGATTACCAATCTGCTGCTCCTTGAAGCCATTGTCGTCATCTATGCCATTGCCGTGGCTGTATTTGCCTATCGGCAATATCAATCGCTGCGCTATGATGATTATTAAAAACAAAAGGTGCTTTACCTGATTTCTCAGGCAAAACACCTTTTTTATTAATCTCCAACCCCAAAATCCGTATTTTCAAAGAGAACCTCCACGGCAGGGTCATCCTCAAGCCAGCCATATTCTCCGGCAAACCAGCGGATTAAGTCCTCATCCCTTTTCACATCGGTTGTATTATCCGTATAAACATTAATCGTTCCCAATTTAAAGTATTTTTTTAATATTTCTATATCCCTGACAATCATTTCCTTTGTCTGCCCCTTAATGCCGACCATCAGACATGGCGAATCAAAATAGGCCGCCACCTCTTCCGGTTTCTCAAAATCCGCATGCTTATTTAAATAATTTTCCCGGAAATCATTGTCAAAGGTTTCCACACCAATTTTATAAACAATTGGAATACCGAAATATTCCCGCATCTCATTTAACCGCTTCCGATACATCCAGTGACTTTCAAAAAACAGCTTTTTGATACCGCATTTTTCAACCACATTTTTAATATCCCCCAGAGTTTCCTCCGGCAGTTCAAAACAACTGGCCGAATCAATGACTTCAAGCACGCCAAATTCTCCAGTAACATTGGAAAGTACCTCCCTGTTCAGCCTTACCATCTCCGGGATATTTCTTGAATTATCATCAATATAATCGCAGAACCGGCATTTTCCCCAGGCACAGGGCTTTGCCTTCAACAAAACTATCTCTCTTTGATTTTTATTTGTAATCCGGCTATAACGCTCCATTTCTTTCTCCTCGAATTTTCATTTTCATCTCCGGCGACAAGGCTCTCAACGCCCCGGTCACCAGCAAAACAGCAATCAGTTTATCCGCATAATCCGTCAAAACCTGGACAAGGAAACAACTTAAAGTGAGGTTCATCCCCAAATTGCTCATCAAAACAACCAGATAAGAAGAGCCCGACGAGGTAATTCCTCCAAAAAGAAATGCCGTAATCACGGCGCTGGCAATGGATGTGGGCAGCGATACGACCAGCCCGCCAAAAGGAAGACGCCAGCCGGTAAGCCATTTTGTCCGAAACATCCATCCGGCCGTCAATCCGGTTAAAATCTGTACCGGCGCATAGTACAGCGAATATATATCAAAGGTAATCCCGCTGATAAGGCTTCCGAGTACGCCCGTTGCCACGCCGTAAACCGGCCCCAGAAGAGCGCAGGAAAGAACCGTGCCCACCGAATCCAGATAAACGGGAAGTCTGAGATTTAAGGCGATAAAGGCGCCCACAATATTTAGCACAATTCCTAGGGCAACCATACACTGTTTCTGCGTTGTAAAATTTCTTTTTTTCATATTCATTCTCCTATCTTTGTTAGATTCTTGGTTTTTTAACCTGGGAAGTTTTCGAACCAGTCCAGGGAAGTCCCTGATTTTATGAATAGCCAAACAAGTATAGCATATTTAGGAAAATGTGACAAGTCCCGGCAGATGATGTATAATGGAAAACATCAAATAAAGATTCGGAGGTTTTTTCCATGAAAATAAAACAGATTTTTACCGCTCTGGCCCTGACACTCTGCATCCTTTCCGCCGCCGTGGTCTTCACCCTGAATTTCAGGCCCCTCTATTATATGGATATCCGGCATTTTTCCCTGCCGGAGAATACAGGCTATTCGGAAGAGGAAATCCGCAAAAATTACGACGCCCTCATTGATTACAACTCTGTCTTCTACCGCGGAGAGCTGGAATTTCCAACCCTTGCCATGTCCGAAGAAGGACGGATTCATTTTGTGGAGGTTAAGCGGATTTTCGTATTCATTCAGGCGGTTCTTCTTCCGTTAAGCTTCATCGGAAGTATTCTTGGCATTTTCAGCCTGAAAAAACAGAAGCCGGCCTATCTGAAGCTGACTTCTGTTTTAACCCTGGCCCTTCCTGCAATTCTCGGCGCTCTTATCGCCCTGAACTGGGACCGTTTCTTTGTTTTATTTCATAAATTATTTTTTAATAATGACTATTGGATTTTCGATGCGGAAACCGACCCCGTCATTCTTCTCCTGCCCGACGGCTTTTTCATGCACTGTGCATTGATGATTCTGGCTTTAGTCGTCATTTCCAGCGCCGTATGCCTGTTGATTCATCATAAGCTGAATCGCCGGTCTTCTTCCGATGTCCATTAATATACCCGAAAAATCAATCGGAGGCTTGTAAATACAAACACGGTAAGCGCCACAATGCCGGCTGTCAAAACAATCCGATTTCTGCCGTGGAAAAGGTCTGTTTTCAGCAGATATTTTTTCCGGTAACGGATATACCCCGCAATGTGTTTCAAATTCAAAACAAGGGTGGCAATCGTCAATATCAAACTGGCCCACCAGAGAATCAACTGGGTCATACCGGCCACATTCGTTGTTTCTCCCCGGGACTTTACATTGATGATCAAATCTCTTGTTGTACATGTCAGCGTATTGCCCTCGGTCACCATATCGGCATGGTTTCCCTCCTCAAAGGCGGCCACATATCCCTTCGGATATTCCATACGGTATACAATGCCGTCGCTTACCGCCGCACTTCCAAGAAATTTCTCCAGATTGATATGGTCCTCATAAAAATAGGAGCGGATTTTCAACTGTTTTTTCGGTGACTTGCCCCCTGCAAAGCTGCTGGTCAATTCTTCCTCTTTGGCCGAACTGTCCAAAAACTTCGTTGTCCGCAGAGATAAATCCTCCGGACTGTCCGCCTGAATGTGAACCGTATACACTTTCATGCCGTCCGCATCAGCCCTATCCAGCGTCATGTCTTTATCCATACGGGCCCGGAGCTTACTTTCAAAATTTTCTCCGGTCAATTCCGCCTGCTCCGAATTAAAGAAGAAGCTGAATGTACGTTCCAGCATAGTTTCGCTGTGAATCTTTGTTCCAATTTCAATCTTTTGTATGTCCACCGCATAGGTCAGACGAACCTGTACCTTATCGGAAGGTCCCACAGTCATATACACACTGGTGTATTTATCATCATTATCAAAGGAATAATCTCTTAAAAAGCCTGTAACAGACTGACAGTCATTAAAAGAATACTGAGAGCTGGTTTTCAGCAAATAGACAAGCTCCGTTTCCTTTTTGGCAAAATCCAGAAAATAAGAACCATCCAGATATATCGTTATCTCCTTATGGGCGCGGAACGGGTCGGCCTCATCCCCGGCCTCCTTGATTTCAAACTCACAGTTTTTCGTGTGAAGCACTGAATTTAACTGGGAAATAAGAGTTTCCGTATTATAGGCGCTGAAACCAATGGTATAAACCCGCTGTGTATCCACATTATTAACTTCGTAAACGCCGCCGTCCGGCATAAGCTTTTTGATTGCCGCATCCATATCATCGCCCATATCGTAATAGACATCCTGGCTGACAATATAATTTACCGCCGTTTTATAGGAGCCGTCGTCATTCATCGTCATTTCAACAGACAGACTGTCAAAAGCATGGGAGTCCATCTTTTCCACATGTATCATCGCTTCAGATTCTATGGTTTCTCCCTCATAAATGACCCTTGTATCGCCATTCTGGAAGATATCGGACAGCTCCATGTCCTCGAATTGACTGTTTTTGTCCCTGAGCGCGTCCAAAAGCCAGCCAAACAAGTCCTGGGATGTAAAATTTTCCTGAAGCATATATCCTTCTTTGAAAATGGAATTGGACGCATCAAAATAAATTCCCGGCGTTTTTCCAAGAATCTGACCAATCTTATTTGTGTAATCCGAAAGGTTGGCAAATTCCAGTGTCATCGTTATCGCCACACCTTTGTTGACCTCCTCAGCCGAACAAATCAATGTGGACGGACACTTTTCTGTCACCATCCCCTGAAGTTCCTCCAGATTTCCATCAAAAGCCTGGCGAAAAACACTTTCAGAAACCACAGCCGACATTTCTCTCTGCCCTTTAAATTTATCATCCACTTCGAGAGTCGTATCAATGCTCATTTTATTGTTTCCGACACAGCCGCAGAGCAGCCACATCAGCAGACAGAGCAGTCCTGCCATTAACCATTTCTTCTTGTCTTTTGCGCCCATATGATGCCTCCTTAATCCTGTTCCACGTGATTCAAATGCCGACGCAGCATATCCAATGCCTTCTTCACAGAAATTTCTCTGACTTTCTGACGGTCGCCATTCATATGATAGGATTCCACCCACACTTTACCGTCAATACAGCATCCAATATATACCAGCCCCACCGGTTTTTCTTCCGTACCGCCATCCGGCCCGGCAATGCCTGTCACAGAGATGGCTGCTCTGGCGCCTGCAGCCTTTGCCGCGCCCTTTGCCATTTCCGCCGCGCAGTTCTCACTGACAGCGCCGTCCTTTTTCAAAGTTTTTTTCTTAACACCGAGAATCTTCTGCTTCGCTTCGTTAGAATAAGTGATATAGCCTTCATTGAAAACCTCCGAAGCTCCCGGAACATTAACAATCGTCGATGCAATCAGTCCTCCGGTGCAGGATTCAGCCGTAGCTACGGTCATCTTTCTCCGTTTCAAAAGGCCGACCACATGCTGTTCCAGCGTCTCACTTTCCCTGGTCGTATATACCTTCTCCCCAAAACGGTGTTTCAATTCCTTGACAATCGGCTTAATACTCTTTCTGGCCGCCTTTGAATCGCTGCCGCTGGCCGTAATCCTCAAATGGACCTCGCCGCCCTTGGCATAGGTTGCAATCGTCGGATTGGTCTGAGCATCAATTAAATCCGAAACGGCGTCCGCCACCCGGCTTTCGCCCATGCCGCAGATTTTCACCGTTTTTGAGCAGATCACCTGGTGATTCAGGCCGGCCAGATAAGGCGCAATGCTCTCCTCAAACATCATTTTCAGCTCTTCCGGCGGTCCCGGCATAAGGATAATAAGCTTTTTGCCCTCCACAGGGATGATCATTCCCGGAGCCGTACCATTGTGATTCTCCACAATCTCAGCTCCCTCAATAACCATCGCCTGCCGCCAGTTATTGTCTGAAGGCCGTTTAGCGCCCATGCGCTCAAAATAAGCCTGAATCTGTTCATGGATTTCCGGCACTTCTTTCATCTCCCGGCCGAGAACCTTCGCCACCGTCTCACGGGTAATATCATCTTCCGTAGGCCCCAGTCCGCCGCTCAAAAGAACGATATCCGACCGTTCCAGCGCCGTGCGGACGGCATCGGATAAACGTCCCTCATTATCTCCCACTGTCACCTGAAAATAATTGGTCAGACCCAGCACCGCACACTCTTCTGCCAGATATCGGGCGTTTGTATTCGTGATGCTGCCGAGAAGAATCTCTGTCCCGACAGATATAAATTCAATAATCATTACATTTCGCCTCCAAGCACTTCTTTGTTCTTCACAAGATAGTCAATCAAAGAGATAATTGTCAGTATGAGCGATGCGTAGACTAAAATCTGTTCCAACGGATATACCCAGGATGCGCCAAAGAAAATTCCTCCGAAATTCGGAATCATAAAAATAATCGTCACCATAGTTACTGCTGTTTTAATTTTTCCCCAGTAACCGGCAGCAATGACCTTGCCGCCCTCTGCCGCCACCAAACGGAAACCGCTGATAATAAATTCCCGGCTGATAATCACCAGCACAATCCAGGCCGGAATCCGCTCAACTTCCACAAAGCAGATGAGCGCAGCGGCCACAAGAAGTTTGTCCGCCAGCGGGTCCATAAATTTGCCAAAATTGGTGACAAGATTATATTTTCTCGCAATCTTTCCATCCAGCATGTCTGTCAGGCTGGCAACGATAAAAAGAATATCTGCTATATATACTTTCCCTGTCAGATAAAAAAATACAAAAAAGGGAATCATGATAACTCTGAGTACGGTTAGTTTATTCGGTAAATTCATAGATCACATCTCCTGTCAAATCATATTCATCCGCACCTGTTGCCTTTGCGGTTACAAAATCTCCGGAAATAATTTCCTCCTCCGCATTCAGGAAAATGTAACCATCCACTTCCGGGGCATCCCGATAAGTTCTTCCGACATAAATGCCTTCCTCCGGTATTCTTCCTTCAACCAGCACTTCCAGCGTCCTTCCAACCATGGCCGCCGTCTTCTTTGCCGATACCTGCTGCTGCAGGCGCATGAGTTCATCTCTCCGTCTCTCTTTAAGTTCCTCCGGCACCTGGTCCGGCATCTTTTCTGCAGGAGTTCCCTCCTCCGGCGAATAGGTAAAGACACCTAAGCGGTCAAATTCCATCTTCTGCACAAAGGATTTTAAATCTTCATGGTCCTCTTCTGTTTCCCCCGGAAAACCGGTAATAAGGGTTGTTCTCAGGGCAATATCCGGGATTTCCCGGCGAAGCTTCCCGATAACAGCCTCCAGTTCACTCCGGGATGTCCGGCGTCCCATACGTTTTAAAATGGCATCGCTGCTGTGCTGAATCGGCATGTCCAGATAGTGACAGATTTTCGGCTCCGTCCGAAGGACTTCAATCAGCTCATCCGTTATCTCTTCCGGATAACAGTAGAGCAGCCGAATCCATCGAATACCTTCCACCTTACACAGTTCTCTCAGCAGGACATGCAGCCGTTTCTCACCGTAAATATCCTTTCCCCAGGTTGTCGTTTCCTGAGCCACAATATTCAGTTCCTTCACACCGGAAGCTGCCAGCCGCCGGGCATCCTCCAGCACATAATCCATCGGAACACTCCGATAATTTCCCCGGAGTTTCGGAATAATGCAATAAGTACAGTGTTTGTCACAGCCCTCGCCGATTTTAAGATAGCTGGTGTAACCGCCCGTTGTCATCACCCTCCGGGTATCCACAAGGGGCAGCCTGTCCACAGATTCAAAGGCCTGGACCCGGTCTCCGGCCAGGCTCTTATCAATAACATCGCAGATGGCATCATAGGCCGTTGTTCCCACCACCGCATCGACCTCCGGCAATTCGGTAAGAATCTCCTCCCGGTACTTTTCAGCCAGACAGCCGGTCACAATAAGCAGGCGGCAAAGGCCTCCTTTTTTTAATTCCGCCATTTCCAGAATGGTCTGAACACTTTCTTCTCTGGCATCGTGAATGAAACTGCAGGTGTTGACAACAACAATTTCCGCCTGACTCTCCTCATTGGTAATCTCATGGCCTCTATCCCTTAAAAGTCCGAGCATCACCTCCGAATCTACCAGGTTTTTATCACAGCCCAGTGAAACAAACAATATTTTCATTCTTAAATCTCCATTTCAGCCGCCTGTACACAATTGTACATCAGCATCGCAATTGTCATCGGGCCAACACCGCCGGGAACAGGGGTAATTGCGGAAACATGCGGAAAAACATCCTCATAATCCACATCGCCGCACAGCTTATTATTTTCATTGCGGTGAATTCCCACATCAATGACAACTGCCCCTTCTTTAACATATTCATGATTGAAGAATTTCGGTTTGCCGATGGCAGCCACAAGAATATCCGCCCGTTTGCAGACATCCTTTAAATTCTTCGTATGGGAATGACAGACAGTCACTGTGCCGTTTTCTCTCAGGAGAAGCAAAGCCATCGGTTTCCCCACAATGTTGCTGCGTCCGACAATAACACATTCTTTGCCGTCAATCTCAATACCGCTGCGCTTCAAAAGCTGGATGATTCCGGCCGGCGTGCAGGAGACAAAGCCCGGCTGGCCAATGCTCAAAGCGCCGACACTCTGCGGATGAAATCCGTCCACATCCTTGGCCGGAGCAATGGCCTTAATAATTTTATCTTCATTAATCTGCTTTGGCAGCGGAAGCTGAACCAAAATTCCATGGACATCCCTGCTCTGATTGAGCTGTTCTACCAGCGAAAGCAGTTCTTCCTCCGTTGTATCCTCCGGCAGCTCATAAGCTAACGAACGAATCCCGATATAGGCACAGGATTTCTTTTTGTTTCCGACATAAACCGTCGATGCCGGATCATTGCCCACCTGGATGACCGCCAGTGTGATTTCTTTTCCTTCGGCCTTTAATGTGGTTACTTTTTCCTTTAATTCATCCTTAATTTCAGCAGAAATCTTCTTTCCGTCAATTATCTGTGTCATTGCCTGTTTTTCCTCCCAAATTAGAATAATCCAACAATATTTCCGTTATCGTCCACATCAATGGCTTCTGCCGCAGGCACCTTCGGAAGTCCCGGCATTGTCATGATTGTGCCTGTAATCGCCACAACAAAGCCTGCTCCGGCGCTGACATAAACCTCACGGATATTTACGGTAAATCCGGTTGGGCGTCCAAGTTTCTTCGGGTCATCCGACAGAGAATACTGGTTCTTTGCCATACAAACCGGAAGATTACCCATGCCCATAGCTTCAATACGCGCCAACGCTTTCTCTGCTGCCGCAGAATAGGTAACGCCGTCCGCACCATAGATTTCTTTGGATACGGTTTCAATTTTCTGTTTCAATGTATATTCATCCGGATAAAGCACTTTAAAACTACTTTCTTTATTTTCCAGAATATCCAGCACTTTATTCGCCAGCTCAACGCCGCCCTGGCCGCCGTGTTCCCATACTTCAGATAAAGCAAACTCACAGCCTCTGGATTCACAGAAATCCCGGATGTATGCCAGTTCTTCCTCGGAATCGGTCACATATTTATTCAGGGTAACGACAATCGGAACACCGTATTTCTGAAGATTTTCGATATGTTTCTCCAGATTGACAATTCCTTTTTTCAAAGCTTCCATATTCTTTTCAGGCAAATCTTTCTTTGCCACGCCGCCGTTATATTTCATAGCCTTCACCGTCGATACAAGAACAACCGCAGATGGTGTCAGCCCTGCTTTGCGGCATTTAATATCAAAGAACTTTTCAGCGCCCAGATCCGCACCGAAACCGGCCTCTGTGATAACGATATCCGCCAGCTTCAAAGCCATCTTTGTGGCGCGGACACTATTGCAGCCGTGGGCAATATTGGCAAACGGGCCGCCGTGAACGATGGCCGGTGTATGCTCCAATGTCTGAATCATGTTTGGTTTAATGGCATCCTTCAAAAGCGCCGCCATGGAGCCTACCGCTTTCAAGTCCTTCGCTGTCACCGGCTCGCCGTCATAATTATAGGCAACGATGATGCGTCCAAGCATTTCTTTTAAGTCATTTAAGTCATTGGCAAGGCAGAGAATTGCCATAATCTCGGAAGCAACAGAGATAACAAAATGGTCCTCGCGGACAACACCGTCAGCCTTTGCGCCAAGGCCCACAACAATATTCCGAAGGGCACGGTCATTCATATCCACGCAGCGTTTCCATACAATCTGATTTGTATCGATTCGAAGCGCATTGCCCTGATGAATATGGTTATCCAGCATGGCTGCCAACAGGTTATTTGCGGATGTAATCGCATGGAAATCACCGGTAAAATGAAGGTTCAGTTCTTCCATCGGGATTAACTGGGCATATCCGCCGCCGGCTGCACCGCCTTTAATACCGAAGCAAGGTCCGAGAGACGGCTCACGAAGGGCCAGCACGGCTTTTTTATTTAAAACGCCCATGGCTTCGCCGAGGCCAACGCTGATAGTTGTTTTTCCCTCTCCGGCCGGTGTCGGATTCACCGCGGTAACAAGCACCAGTTTGCCATCTGGGCGGTCTTTAATCTTTTCCCAGAGTTCATCGGAAAATTTCGCTTTATATTTGCCGTAAAATTCCAAATCATCCTCCTGGATGTCCAGTCTGGCAGCTACATTTTTAATCAATTCCATTTTTGTTTCCTGTGCAATCTGAATATCTGTTTTCATTATCTTTCTTCCTCCCGCCTATAAAGACTCTTCAACATAGTTTTCAAATTCTTCCGGAGACATCAAAACCTTTCTCGGTTTTGTGCCTTCCTCAGGTCCAACCACACCGGCTTCGTAAAGCTGGTCCATAATCCGCGCCGCCCGGTTAAACCCGATTTTAAATACGCGCTGGAGCATCCCTATAGATGCTTTGTCCTTTTCAATGATAAACTTGCCGGCATCCACAAAATAAACGTCCCTCTCACTGTTTCCAGGCCCGTCCGCCGGACCGGCGCTGGTAATCTTCGAGGTAATCTCTTCATTGTAGCTTACCTGGTCATTCTGACTTTCCCGAAGGAAGTCCACCACATCATTGACTTCTTTATCTGAAACAAAGGCCCCCTGCACACGCAGCGGTTTCTGATATCCCGAAGGATAAAAGAGCATATCCCCTTTTCCGAGAAGTTTCTCCGCCCCGCCCATGTCAATGATTGTTCTTGAATCCACACTGGAGGATACGGAAAAGGCAATTCTCGAAGGGATATTCGCCTTAATCAGACCGGTAATAACATTAACAGATGGTCTTTGCGTTGCAATCACCAGATGAATTCCTGCTGCCCTGGCAAGCTGTGACAGGCGCACGATCGCATCTTCTACTTCACCCGGTGCAACCATCATAAGGTCCGCAAGCTCATCTACAATGATAACGATCTGCGGAAGTTTCTTAAAATCTTCCCCTTCCATACCATTCTTGATCGATTCCTCGACCTTCTCATTATATCCAGTTAAGTTTCTTACATTCACTTCTGCAAACTTCTTATATCGCTCTCCCATCTCCATCACAGCCCAGTTTAACGCACTGGATGCCTGCTTCGGATCTGTAACGACCGGAATCAGCAAGTGTGGAATTCCCTGATATGCACTTAATTCTACGACCTTTGGATCGATCATGATCAGTTTCACTTCATCTGGCGTTGCCTTGTATAAAATACTCATGATCAATGTATTAATACAAACTGACTTACCAGAACCTGTTGCTCCTGCGATCAAAAGATGCGGCATCTTGGAAATATCTGACACGATCACCTGTCCAGCAAGGTTCTTTCCTACTGCAAATGCAATCTTTGATCTTGCCTGTGCAAATTCCTGATTCTCGATCAGTTCCCTGAACATTACCATCTGGTTTGTCTTATTCGGAACTTCGATTCCAATTGCTGATTTACCTGGAATCGGTGCTTCAATTCGAATATCTGCTGCTGCAAGATTTAACTTAATATCATCCGCAAGATTTACGATCTTGCTGACTTTCACACCTTGTTCTGGATGTAATTCAAACTGTGTAACGGATGGTCCACAGCTAATATTGGTAATTGTAACATGAACTCCGAAATCTTCCAATGTTTTTTGCAGTTTTTGTGCAGTCTGACGAAGTTCTTCTTTGTTATTTCCCGCTGTTTTCTTTCCTT
>URND01000014.1 GCA_900549105.1 uncultured Eubacteriales bacterium | reverse complement strand
CGTCCCTTCTGTGGATGTCACGGTAGTCACCCCTGAGACGGAGGGCTATCCGGCTACAGCGGAGTTTACCAATGATTATGAATATCCCGGCTATGGAACGAGTGTCGTCAATCATTTTGAACATATCGGCGAAGGCTGGGAATGGAACCCGCAGGCGGATAATGCAGGAAATATCGGAGAGGAGTAAGCCATGAAAATAAAGAAATCACAGAATCGAATAGGCGTATTGCTGGCAGTTCTTGCTTTTGTGGCGGTACTGGGGATATCGGTGAAGGATTCGCTGGCCTATTTTACAACTTATGCGAGGGCCCAGGGCGGTAAGGTCCTGACTCTGGGAAACTCAACGGAACTCGAGGAAGAGTATGACGGACAGAAGCATATCCGGGTGAGCAACCAGGGCAATGCCGACTGTTATGTCCGGGTGAAGGTATTTGCAGGCAGCCTGGTAGAGCTTACCTATGAAGGAAGCAGCCAATGGGTTTTGGGCGGTGACGGATATTATTATTATGGGGATATCGTGCCGGTTGGCGGTATGACGGATGAGCTGCTCGTATCTATCCATGCTTCCGAAGAAATCAAGGAACTGGGGACAGATTTTGATGTCATTGTTATTCAGGAGTGTGCCCCGGTAATATATGATGAGAATGGTAATCCGTATCCGGCTTCCGATGCGGAAGTATGGGCTCAGTCCTTTGAAGTCAATACAGAGGGAGGCGCAGGCAATGAATAAAAACCGCAAGGATATAACGACATTTGTTTTATTCGGGCTGGCAGCCGTCCTGCTGGTGCTTGGAACCGCGGGTTCAAGCCAGGCGGCCCTTACCTATTTCAGCGAGAATTATACGGCCCAGATTCAAGTATACGATATCGGCGTAACTCTGACAGAGAATGGCAATGATATTAGTTGGAGAAATTACACGGGCAGCGGCGATGCCTGGAATGAGAATACCGGAGAATTGCTGGCAAATATGATTGATGCGGAAGCCGGGGAGAAGCTTGTTCCGGGTAAGGCCTATCCGGAAGCCCTTTCCGTTAAGAACAGCGGGACGATTGACCAGTATGTGCGGGTGATGGTCTACCGCTATTGGGTAGATAAAGAAGGTAATAAGACAACGGAGTTGTCGCCGGAACTTATCGATCTCAACCTGACAGGCAATGGCTGGGTGGAGGATGAACAGGCATCCACGGATGAGCGAACCGTTTTATATTATACGGGAATACTTGCCCCGGGGGAGACAGCGCCTGCATTTTCCGATACGATTACAATTGACAGCTCGGTTGCGAAAAAGTTTAAAGAGACAAGGGAAACAACCGGCAGCGGAACTATTGTTACGACAACTTATGCGTATGACGGATATATGTTTGTTCTTGAGGCTGAGACCGATGCGGTACAGACTCATAATGGGGCGGCCGCAATTAAGAGCGCATGGGGCATCGATGTTGCCGTCGGTTCAGGCGGCGGCCTGAGCCTGCTTAATTAAGAGGGAGGCAGAAGAATATGAAGAAGAGGATGCTTTGCTTTGTTGCGATGCTGCTTCTCATGACGGGCAGCGTGATGACAGTTCAGGCGGAGGAACATAAAGGTGACGATGGATGGGCGGTTGAATTTAACGGGGAGAAAATGGAAAGCAATTTCAGTACCGGAAGTCTGTCCGATGTCATATTGGCGATGCAGCCGGGGGATAAGTCGACGGTTTCTCTCAGTCTTAAGAATTCCGCAGATTATACAACAGACTGGTATATGACGAATGAGGTACTTTCCAGTCTTGAGGACAGCCAGTCCGTGGCAAACGGCGGCGCATACACCTATATTTTAACCTATACAAACCATGCCGGAGAGGCGACGACCCTGTACAGCAGTGAAGCTGTCGGCGGTGAGAAGGCCTCAAGTGCCGGTGAAGGACTTCATGAAGCAACAGAATCTTTAAAAGATTATCTGTATCTGGAGCGGCTGAATTCCGGGGAGAGCGGGAGAATTTCGCTGGAAGTGGCCCTGGACGGTGAAACTCAGGGAAATGCTTATCAGAATACACTGGCGGATCTGCAGATGAATTTCGCAGTGGAGAAGGTGGCTGCGTCAACAACCCCATCAGGCACAACACCGACAGGTGAGAGGAAGAAGCCCGGCGAGCAGGGGACAGTTGTCCAAACGGGGGATTCGAGTCATTTGGGCCTGTGGTCGGCAGCGGCGCTGATCAGCGGTTTGGTCCTATTGATTTTAGCTGTTATGCGGTTAAAAAGGAACAAACGGGAGAGGGGGATGCATCATGAATAGATTCCGAAAAATTGTGCTGGCCATCCTCACGGTCTGCGTTGTGCTGCAGGCCGGAAGTCTCCGTGTTCTGGCAGCAGATAAATACACCTATGTGGTAACATTTTATGCGGGAGATAAGGGAACCTTCACCGGTGCAGGCGTGCAGGTCAACAGCAGCTCGGGCAGGGCGCAGGTAAATGTCAGCGGTTCTAAAATTACGGTAACAGGGCTTGAGATTGGCGACAGGGTCGGACTTCAGGCAGCGTCCGGCGGGGCGGTCGCTTTGAACGACGGCGGAAAATACTATGTCAAAGGTATCCGAAAAAGCGGATATGATAATAATACGGTATCGGCAGCATCCTTTGAGGTCACCGGGGATGAGGATTATGTGGTAGCCTACGGTATTCAGGGCGATATGGCGGCTTATACAGTGAATTTCCAGGATGCCGCCGGGAATACCCTTGCGCCAAGTGAAACCCATTACGGCAATGTGGGAGATAAGCCGGTGGTAGCTTTCTTATACGTAGAAGGCTATGTCCCGGATGCCTATAATCTGACAAAAACACTTGTCAGCGATGAATCTCAGAATGTATTTACTTTTGTATATTCACCGATTCCGGCTCCGACAGCAGAGACGCCGGCCAGCGGCGAAGGAACGGGAACGGCCGCAGGTACAACTACAGGTACAGCCGCAGGCACGGGCACAGGAACAGAAGCGGGCGCCGGAGAAGAAGCTGCCGGAAACGAAGCGAATGAAGAGAATGTCGGCGATCCAAATGAAGAGGAGAATCAGGAACTCCAGGAGCTTGAAGATGAAAGTGTTCCGCAGGAGCTGGTAGACCTTGATGATGAGCAGAAGCCATTGTCGAATGTGGAGCTTCCGGGAGCATCTGAAGAAACTTCGCCGGAGAATGCAAGCTCAATGCTTGGCCATGTTTTGATTGGCGCAGTATGTGCGGCAGCCATCGGAGCAGCTTTATATTTCTTCTTTATAAAGCGGAAAAAGACTTCGGATAAATGAAATACGGGGGAATAATAAAGTGAAATTCGGAAAAAAGATAGCAGCAGCCTGTAATATCATCGGGCTGCTGCTGCTCGCAATAGTTGTTATTATGTGTATTCCGCTGGCGGTTCCGAGGCTGTTTGGCTTTCAGACATATGCCATTGTGAGCGGGAGTATGGAGCCGGAGATTCCGGTGGGAAGTATTGTTTATGCAAAGAAAGCGGAGCCGACGGCGGTGACGCCGGGGGACGTGATAGTCTTTTACGGCGGACATGACTCGGCGGCTGTAGTGACCCACCGCGTGGTGGAAAACCGTAAAGATGAGAAAGAATTTGTAACGAAAGGCGATGCCAATGCAGGCAATGACGTCACCCCGATAGCCTATAATCATTTGATAGGAAAAGTTGTATTTCACCTGCCCGGAATCGGGAAATATCTGCCGGTTCTCACGGGAATTCAGGGCAAAATATATATGATCTGCATTATCGTGGCGGGGGTATTGCTCCGGATTGCAGGGAAACTCCTTTCTGAGGAATAGTAGAGCGAGATATCGGGAGATAGACGGTTTTAGACAGGAGGAAAGATGCGATAAACTAAGACTATCCTCGCGAAAAGAAGGTACATAGATGTGGGCGAATTAAAAAATAATGACGCTATCCAGTTATATAAAGATAAACAAATCCGCACCGCTTGGGATGTGGAACGGGAAGAATGGTATTTTTCCATTGTGGATGTAATTTCTGTTCTAACCGATCAGAAAACACCGCGCGGTGCAAGTAATTATTGGGCCAAATTGAAACAAAGACTAAAAGATGAGGGCGCAAATGAACTGCTGACAAATTGTCAGCAGTTGAAAATGACAGCCGCCGATGGCAAAAAACGCCTGACTGATGTTGCCGATACGGAACAGATTTTATAACTTCCTTCCGAGCATATCCGGGTTGGTTGCATATTTCAGCGCCGTATCCCGGCTGATAATGCCCTTTTTACACAGGTTTAAAAGACTTCCGTCCATGGAAATCATATCTTCCTTTGTGGAAGAGTAGATGAGTCCCTCGATTTGAGGGACTTTGTTGTCCCGGATCATATTTCGAATCGCCGGTGTGACCGTCATAATTTCCAGTGCAGGCACCACGCCGCCATCGACAGTAGGGACAAGCTGTTGTGATACAACGGCTGTCAGCACGGTAGAAAGCTGAACGGCAATCTGGCGCTGCTGGTTTGCAGGAAATACATCGATAATACGGTCAATGGTATTTGCTGCGCCGATAGTGTGGAGCGTCGAAAGGAGAAGATGGCCGGTCTCAGCCGCAGTCATTGCGACGTTGATTGTTTCATAATCGCGCATTTCCCCGAGAAGAATGACATCCGGGCTCTGGCGCAGGGCTGCCCGCAGAGCAGTAACGTAGCTTTCTGTATCCACGTTGATCTCGCGCTGGCTGACGATGCTGCATTCATGGCGGTGAAGGAATTCCAGAGGGTCCTCCAGTGTTATAATGTGTTTCTGCTGATTTCTGTTGATTTGGTCAATCATACATGCGAGGGTAGTGGATTTGCCGCTTCCCGCAGGGCCTGTGACAAGAATCATTCCCTTGCCGCCGTCGCCCAAATGAATTACATAGTCCGGGATTCCAAGTTCATGAGCATCCGGCAGATGAAAGGTAATGATTCGTATAACTGCGGATAAAGCGCCCCTTTGTTTATAAGCGCTGACACGAAAACGGGACAGTCCCTGAATGGCAAATGAAAAATCATCGTCACCCGCATTGTGAAGGATATTCAAATCCCGGTTCCCGGCTTCCTGATATATTTCATTCAATAAAGACTCCGTATCCGGCGGAAAAAGCTTTGTATCATTAACCCGGTTGATGACGCCGTTTCTTCGGAAGGATACCGGAAGGCCCGCAACGATAAAAACATCAGAGGCCTGTTCTGCAATTGCCTGTTCTAATATTTCTTTTAATTTCATTGTTATGAACTCCTCATTATTATTCTACAGGTATAAGGTTGAGAGAATTATCGCCATTCCACTCCTCAGTGGATATAAGCTGCCATGCCTGGATTTTATAGTAATTTTCATGTTCAGAATCATTTGTGACAAGTAAAGCTACGTTAAGCGCCTGTTTCTCACCGGAGGGAACCTGATAAGAAATGACGGTTTCTCCGTCGGCGCCGGTGCAGGATAAAGAAATGTTATCGATTTCTTTGCCGTCAAGCCGAGCGGTTACCTGATCTGAATTCTCGGCCAATAGCTGGTCAATCTCTCCAAGAATCATTTCAGCCCTGGAGGACGCTTCATAATATTCGGTTTTATGCTCTGCGAATTTTTTGCTGAAAGAGTAGTCACTCTGGGCGCTTGAGAGGGAGAGTATGGCAAATGTCGTCAGACAAAGCACAAGAAACACCATCAGCAGAGAGGAAGAGCCGATATTTATAAATGTCGATTGCTGCTTATTTCGTTTCATCGGATGACCTCCTTGCAATATGATATTTTGTTTCAAGCTGATAAATGGATTCGCCGGAGGTTTCACTGAAATCCATCCGGGCTGTCAGTGTGTAATTTTTCTGAGACAAATGAAGCGACAGGGTATAGCTGCTGTTTTCTTCGGCGCAGGAGGAAAAATTGTCATCATAGCAGAAAAGAATGTCAGCTTCGGAACCCGTCTCGCTGTCCGGCGATTCTCCGTCTGAAAATGTTCCGTTTGGATATTCCCTTTTCAGGAGCAGCAGACAATCTTCAATTCCGTCTGCAGTATCTATGATTTCGGCAAGGCTGGCAGATTCATTTACCCCGTAATTTAAAGCTCTGGAATTATTGCTCAGCATATGGGATGAGACAAAAATCTGCACGCAAACAGCGCTTGCAACAGAGAAAAATAAAATTGCAAGTATCAATTCCATCAGAAATAAGCTGGATGACCGTGCCCTGCTTCGATGCTTCATAAAAAATACAATCCTTTCTATTATTTGCTCTTAATGCTGACAATCGTGGAGGCTTTTGTGTTTGTGTTATCCACGCAGCTGAATTTCAGCAGATTTTCTGAAATCTCCTCCATAGAGAAATCCTGAATCTCCATAATCGTCCGCCCGGCGGACGCTGTTACGTCTACCCCTTCTTTTATAAAAAGTTCTTTAAGTTCCTGGCCATAAATATAGATATATGTATAATAGCGTTCATTATTATGGGCCTGTTCCATAACTAAAGCCTGACATCCATCAAATTCATCCAGATATACGGCGCCATCGCAGTCATTTTGGTGTATTTTTTCATTAATGTAGGACAAACTGGTTCTGGCGGTATAGTTGAGGGATGAACTTTCTGTAGTGGACTGATAAATCCGTGCCGCGAGGAGAATTACTGTAAGCGCGGATAAGGCGAATACAAAAAATAATGCGACTGGAAACAGGAAGTCAATCATATGCTTTTGTTTTGTTTGAAAGCGCATTATTTGTCCCCCTTTTCAATAATCGTGATGTCCGGCAAAATATTGGAGCCGGATACCCGGTAATCCACAAAAAACATATCTTCGTCATAATAAAGACCATAATTATCCCTCAGATAATCCAGACTTTCCGGATAGGCGCCTTCGACAGAATAGCAGTAGGTAATACTGCGCATAATTGCCTTTTCAAGGCTCTCACGCTGGCGCTTCGCCGTACTCTCAGACAGAGAAGATATCCCCTGAATGAACAGCAGGAGTATCAGCAGAAACAGGCAGGCGGAGAATATGAATTTTGGCGGGTTATGAGATTGTTTTCGGTATTGAAAACGACGCATATTTACCACTCCTTATATACTGGACATAATTCCCATAAGCGGCAGCATGACTGACAGGAGAATCACGCCGACAATCAGGGACAGCAGAATGACGAGAGTAGGCTCGAGCACCGCAAGGACATCATTCATCCGCGAGTCAATATCTTCCTGGTACAAATCGGCAATCTGCTCCATGGCGTGGTCCATAAAACCGGTTCTGGAGCCAACGGAAACCATGCGGGCATAGACGCCGGTGAACATCCCGGAAGTAAATAATGCCTGAGAGAGCTCCTGCCCCTCATTTATCTGCTTCTGGCAGGCGTCGATTTTTTCCTGGAATACAGGGTCATCATTCAGAGAAGTCACAAGCTCCATGCTGTACTCCGGATTCAGACCGCTTTTTAAAGTCAGCGCCATACCGCTGGCAAACCGGCAGGCGGCAATATCTTCATAAATAACTTTTGTAAATTTCAGTTTATGGGCCAGTCTTCGGAATATGCTGCGCCCGGATGCTGTCTGAGTGCCATAGAGAATCAGACCGGCAATAATGATAATAAGTACAATAAAGGCAATCGAATAGCGGTTAATGGCTGTCCCGATATTCATAAGCATACGGGAAAATCCGGTCATTTCCGTGCCGAGCTGAACGAAAACCTGATTAAATATCGGCATGACCTTCACAAGCAGGACAACGATGACAACCACCATCATGCCTGTCATGATCATCGGATATGTAACGGCATTGCGGATGTTTTTGCGGATAGAATCTTCTCTTTCGTAATGATTCTGCAAGGCGGCCATGACCTCATCCAGAGTACCGGTTTCCTCGCCAATCCGAACCATATTCAGCATATAGGGAGGGTAGATTTCAAGGGTTTCCATGGCCTGATACAGACTTCCGCTCTCCTGCATATTTTCAAGGAGAGCCTCGAGAATCTTTTTTTCCTCCGCAGAGTCCGCATCCTCCAGCATAATAGTAAGTCCTTCCATGGAAGAGATGCCTGACCTCAAAATCAGGGCAATCTGCCCACAGAAAGCAGATAATTCCAGATTGGAAAATGGTTTCATAATCGTCCTCCATTCATAAGTTAATAAGAGTATTTTACCGTGTAATTACTTCCGTCGCCGATATATTTTTTGACGGCGGAACCTTCGTTGTTGGCGGCCAATGTAGGGTCAATTAACGACCAGCTTTTGCCGTCAAATTCTATAATTTTGTCAACCCATCCGATTTCATCCAGATAAACGCTGATCCAGGCGTGGTAGGCATCGCCGGAATATCCAACGACCAGCTTGGTTGGAATTCCCTGGGAGCGGAGCAAGGCAGCCATCAGGGAAGCATAGTCGAAACAGATACCTTTTCCTGTTTTCATCGTCACATCGATATCCGGGAGATAATCGGCGGAGACATTGGCGGCCAGTTCCTTATCATAGGAAATATTGTCTATGACATAGTGATAGACTTGCGTTACATAATCCAGGTCTCCGGAAGAACTGTCCGAAAGTTTTTCACCATAGGATACAGCCTCGTCATCCTTCGTGAACCACACATACTGATTTGGATACAGGAAGGGTTTAAATTCGTCGTTTAAAGCAACCTCAATATCCTGCGAAAATGCCATGGCATACATATTGTCATAGGCATGTTCAAGAATATCCAGATGATAAGCGCCGTTTCCCCCGGACAGAGGGAAGGTCTCATAGGCCCCGGCAAACAGCGTGTAATTATATACAGAGCCGTCAGGCACCGTAATCTGCAGCCGAATCTTATCGGCTTCTCCCGAATATCGAACCATAATATATCCTTCGGAAGTATTCGAGGCATCGATAGAGATAATGTCGTTTTCATAGACTGTGCTTCCGGATGCCTCCGGGAGAAGAAATTCATGCAGCGTTTTACGCTTTTCTTCCGCCGCGCCTTTCTCCGTTGTCACGCGCTTTTCCCCCGGTTGAGCTTCCGAAGCGGCGTTGGCCTCCTGGCCTGAACAGCCTGCTAAAAGGAAGACTATAAATGATACAATAAGAAACACCCGTATACGCAGTGCTTTTTGCCGCATTGTACAGCCTCCTTTCATGCTTTTGCGCGTATTTTTCTGGTGCATAATAATTAATTATAGTATATCATATGCTGCAAAAAAAGCAATTTACTTCTTTTAAAACGACGTTCAAGGGCTTGCCGAGGGAGTAAATTTATTTTGTCAAGTATGTTGTTTTTATGCATATCAGGGCGTATAATAAGCTCATAATAGCTGCCGGGAGGTTTTTATGAGTTATAAGACTATAGATGGCTTGATGCGGCATTTGCGGGACAGTGGAATTGAGATTTCGGGAAGTAAACAAAAACGTCAGTTGATGAATACAGGATATTTTCATGGATATAAGGGATATCGTTTTTTTAAGAGTGCCCCCAATAGATTGCCTTTCGTTTCTTATGATGAGGTATATGCGACAATTCAATATGACTCATCTCTGAAGGCTTTGTTTTATGGAAAAATGATGTATATTGAGACTGCGGTAAAAAATATTGCCCTTGAGAGCATATTGATTAATGTAAATTCAGAAAGTATCCAGAATATGTATGATAAAGTTGTGAGCGGATATAATAATGCGCCGCCTTCATTCTCATCAGAGCAAAGGAAAAAATTGCAGGAAAATAAATTGAATTTACAAAATTCTGTTCAATCGAGTCTTGCACGTGCCTATAAGAAAGGTAATCCTAAAATTACACATTTTTATAATAAGAAAGGTTATTCAGGTGTTCCGATATGGGCATTGTTTGAGATAATGACGATGGGGGATTTGGGTTATCTGTTGTCTTGTCTTACATATGATGTGCGTGATGATATTTCCAGGCGACTTGGAATTAATGTTTCAAGTGATACGGCTCGCCAGTTGATTTATAAGTATATTTATACATTGAAGGATTTGAGGAATGCTATTGCGCATAATGCGGTGGTGTTTGATACAAGATTTCGCAATATTGATCCTACCAAAGCAATGAAGCAGTGTTTGAAAATAGAAATAGGTTTACCTTATGTTAATTTCAAAACGATAGGTGACTATGTTATACTTATGTGTTATTATATGAAATTACTGCGGGTATCTAAAACAGAAATTAAAGCATTTGTTCGTGAATTTGAAAGAATAACGGAGGATTACAGAAAAGCTGTCAATGCTAATGTTGCATCGATTGTAATTCATCCGGATTTATCGGCAAGAATGTGTTTATTAAAAAAATTTTTGTAGAACTTGCATTTTTAAGGGGATTGTCGTATACTATAAATACTAATTGGGGTATGCGTTTGCGGACGCATATTTAAGAAAGCCGGAGAAATCCGGCTTTCTTGCATTTTAATGTGATATGTATTTTATATAGCTCTCAATCAGTCTTCCAAATAGCGTTTTAAAACGCGGCCGACATCTTTGACATCAATCGGTTTAGCTATATGGGCATTCATTCCGTGCTCGAGGCATCGCTGGATATCTTCAGAAAATGCATCCGCCGTCATTGCAATGATAGGAAGGGATGCGTCGGAGCGCTCCATGGCTCGAATAGCCTCGGTGGCTTCATAGCCGTTCATGATCGGCATTCGGATATCCATTAAAATAGCGTCATAATATCCCGGTTCGGATTTTCGGAACATATCGGTGCAGACCTGTCCGTTTTCTGCCCATTCCAGTTCAAGGCCCAGATCCTGGAGCAGTTCGCAGGCAATTTCCCAGTTCAGTTCGTTATCTTCGGCCACCAGAATTCGCCTGTTTGCAAAGTTCGGCATATCCTCTTCGTGTACAGGCAGCGGCTTGTCATTATCAATAAAGGTGCGCAGGCTGTAAAACAGGGTGGAGCGGAACAGAGGTTTCATCAGGAAACCATTAATACCGGCGGCACGGGCCTCTTCTTCGATTTCAGTCCAGTCATAGGCGGAAATCAGGATGATAGGTACGTCGTCACCCAACTGTTTGCGCAGTTCGCGGGCAGTTTCAATGCCGTCCATATCAGGCAGTTTCCAATCCAGCAAAATAATATGATAATCGTTATGGATACGGTGATGCTCGGTAACTACGCGGATAGCGGTTTCGCCGTCTAAAACCCATTCTGCCCGGATGCCGAT
The DNA here is from genome assembly GCA_900549105.1 of uncultured Eubacteriales bacterium. GTDB lineage: Bacteria > Bacillota > Clostridia > Lachnospirales > Lachnospiraceae > Frisingicoccus. Next base: position 25,058 of record URND01000014.1, on the reverse strand, counting down.
GGATTTTAAGGATGCCACGGTGCTTTCACACAACTGTTGGTCATCATCCACCACGAGCATATTCCAGTCAGGCAAAATCATATCTTCGGCCGTTTCCTCTGCGCGTTCAAAATCTAAAACGACCTGGAATTCGGTGCCGACGCCCTGTTTGCTGGATACGCTGATTTCACCGCCCATGGCGTCCACAATATATTTGGTAATCGCCATGCCCAGGCCTGTTCCTTCCGTCCTATGAACACGCTTACTGTCCTCACGGGAGAAGGATTCGAAAATCTGGGCCTGAAATTCCTCGGAAATGCCGATGCCGTTATCCTTAACATGGATGCGGATGCGGACATAATCGCCGCCCTTCGGAGAAACCTCTTCGTGAAGGGTAACTTCAATCCGGCCGCCTTCCGGCGTAAATTTAATCGCATTTGACAGCAGATTCAGCATTACCTGATTTAACCGCACACCGTCGCATTGAATGTTTTCCGACATAATGTTATAGATAGAAACATGAAAATGCTGATGTTTGGCCTTTATCTGAGGCTGTACAATGCTGACGATGCCGTCCATAACCTCACGCAGGGAAATTCTTTCGACATTCAGAGTCATCTTGCCGCTTTCTATTTTCGACATATCCAGCACATCGTTAATCAGGCCAAGCAAATGCCGGCTGGACAGGGTGATTTTTTTCAGGCAGTTTTGTACCTGCTGCGGATTATTCATATTGGCTGTGGCAATGGCCGTCATACCCATAATAGCATTCATCGGCGTGCGGATATCGTGACTCATGTTGGAGAGAAACTCGCTTTTTGACTTGCTGGCGTTTATCGCCGTTTCTTTGGCTTCCTCCAGCTCTTCCATCTGCGCGCGGTTCATGCTGAAGTATTTGAAAAATACAATCAGAACAACGATAAGAATTGCTGCACAGCTAAACAGCGCGGCGAGCAGAGAGCGGGTTCCCAGAGTTTCCACCGACTCATTCAGCGCGCCGTAAGGCATCAGAGTTACCAGATACCAGACAGAATTTGGCAAACTGGAGCAATATACGTGGCGGCGTTCGCCTTCAATCTGAATGATAGCGGAGTAATCCATGTTGGCCGCTATGGCTTCCTTCAACTCCGCAATGTAATCGCTGCGGCTTTTTCCCTTCCAATCTTCATAAACATTTTCAACCCGGTCAAAATAGTTATCCCGGTAGGCATCGCTGGTTCGAACGACAAAACCCCCGTCTGCGCGGATAACAAAGGAATATATCAGAGAATCTTCCTCTTCCAGGGAAAGGGTGTCGGCAATATAACTGATTGGAAGTTCGCCCACCAGGGCGATGCAGTCCTCCTTACCGGGAATTTTGGAAGTAAGGGGCACGCCGGTCAGAATCACCTGTTCCCCATCGTCGTTATAGCCGATGGCTAATCGTTTTTCACCCTTTTTCATGTAGTCAAGAAATGATTCGGGGTCAGAGGGCGTCAGCCCACCGCCATAAAGCGACTCAAGACTTCCGTCGTCATAGCAATAGGCGGCGGAATCAAAGCCTCTTGTCTGCACATTGTATACAAGCCATTGATTCAGAGCATCTTCATCGTTGACATATTCCGGCGGGATAGTTTCCGACAGAGATTCCAACTGGGTCATCCGATGCTCTGTCATGGTTTCAAAATGCTTAATGATTCGGTCATTCATGTTGGACATGTAGATATTTCCAAGCTGGCTGACTGTCTCATCGTTTTGCCTGTTGATGTAGAGAGTGAGCAGTGCGAAAACACTGATGCAGACGATGCAGACAGCAATCAGGCTGGCGACCAGAAAATGGTTGATTTTATTTTTCATTTTCATAGTCAGACCCCACATTCCTCACGAAAAGCCTGAATTGCCGATACTACGGCAAGCTGGTCAGCTTTTACCTGCTCAAAAAGCTGGTCGGCTTCCGGCGTCCAGCCATGCCGAAGGGCATCGGATAATCCGCTGCTGGAATCCAGCAATGGGGTAAAACTCAAATTTTGGCATATGCCTTTGATAGTGTGGGCGGCCCGGAATGCCTGCTCATAATCTTTCTCAGCCATAGCGGTGCAGAGAAGGCCGAAGCTTTGGTCATCCAGATATTTGAGCATGAATTTCTGAACTAAGCGGTCGCTACGAAGGCGGGCGGATACATCTGCGTAATTGCCGCCGAAGGCGGCGTAACAATCTTGAAGTGTCATTTTTCATTCTCCTTTACAGCTTTAATCAATTGATGATATGACGGATAAAGTATCCTTCATGGAATCATTATAGAAACAGTACTGACTGCGCCCTGAGCGTTTTGCATAATAGAGGGCCTGGTCTGCTGCATGAAACAGCTTTTCATATTTATTGCCGATTTCTTTTGTGATGGCAATACCCATGCTGACGGAAAGCGGAAAATCTTCATAATTTCCGGTCATGGCATTAAAAATACGGCTGATTATCTGTTCAGGCGCGGTTTTATACTCTATGAAGATTAAAAACTCGTCCCCGCCCACACGGGCAACGATATCTCCCCGGCGGGTTGACTGGGATAATTTTTCAGCCATATGTTTTAAAACCTGGTCGCCGAACATATGTCCATAGCGGTCATTGGCAGTTTTAAAATGGTCCAGATCAAAAATAGCCATAATATGATTTCCGTTAGGGTTATGTTCAAGCGTAGCCTGAATAAGTTCTCTGGCGGTGCTGTGGTTTAAAAGGCCTGTCAGTGTGTCGTGGGTGGCGCGCTTTTCAAGTTCCTTCAGCTTTTCACGGGAGTTGTGGATATCGACACATTTCCCGATAGCGCCCGTGTAGACGAGCGGTTCGTCGCCTGCCCAGATAGCCTGAGAAATAATCCGGTACCAGCGCTGCTGACCGTTCAAATTCAATGGACATTCATAAGTAATTATCGGAGATTCCGGAGTGGTTGAATGTAATGCTTTGGAAATGTCCTGCCATGCCTCCTCGCCTAAAATCCGGAGAACATTATCATTGGACTGAGGTTCCAGAATTATTTCATCCACGCCTAATTTTTTGGCTCCCCAGCTGGATAGGGTAAGCAGGCGCGGTTCTACAGTATACTCAAACTGAATCTCCTCAGTCATGGCGGCGTAGAAATTATATTTCATCCGCTCATGATCCAGCAGCCGCAGCGACCGTTCAGATACCACATGGCTTTCATGAAATGTTATTTCCTGGGAAAGCTGCCGAATATCCGGATGGTATACATGGGGCGCCGCATTTTCCAGCGTATTTACCAGCATCGGGGCTGCTTCCTGCAGGCATTCCAGCAGCATCGGATTGAAGGCGCCGCACTGGCCATCCAAAATCATCTGAATGGCGGTTTCGTGAGAGAAAGCCTTTTTGTAGCAGCGTTCGCTGGTTAAGGCATCGTAAACATCGGCCAGCGCTACAATTTGAGCAGAGATGGGAATATCATCTCCGGACAGCCCATCGGGATATCCCCGGCCGTCGTAGCGCTCGTGATGCCAGCGGCAGATTTGATAAGCGGTTTTGACCAACGGCTCACTTTCATAGGTAGGAAGGTTTTTCAGCATTTCCGCACCTATCAAAGAGTGGGTTTTCATAATTTCAAATTCCTCTTCCGTCAGCCGGCCCGGTTTATTCAAAATGTCTTCACGGATGGCAATTTTACCGATATCGTGAAGGGCTGAAGCGGTGCCGATGAGACTTATATCCGCATCAGAAAGCGGATACTGCTCCGTTTTTTTACGCAATTGCTTCAGAAGCATTTCAGTTATCGTGCGGACATGGATAATATGTACGCCGCTTTCGCCATTTCGGAACTCCACAATATGACTTAAAATATCCACCATCATACTGCTTCGGCGCTCTTTTTCATAAATCTGCTCGGCCAACATTCCAATGAGCTTTTTCTGCTTGGAGTATAAGAGGATGGTGTTGATCACTCGACGGCGGACAATCAGCATATCAAAAGGACGGGTGATAAAATCAGTAACTCCAAGGTCGTAGGCCCGCTCTACCTGCGAGGTGTCCTTTTCTGCGGAAATCATAATCACGGGGATATTTTCAATCCAGTGATTTTGATTCATTACAGACAACACTTCAAAGCCATCCATCAGAGGCATTACGATATCCAAAAGAACTACGGAGATATCCAGCGATTGCTTTTGAAGGATGTTGATGGCCGCAAGTCCATTTTCAGCCTCAACGATTTCATAGGCGTTGTCCAGCATATCTGTTAAAATAGAACGGTTCATCTCGGAATCGTCCACAATCAAAATTTTTTGTTTTTTTGTATTCTCAGAGTTAATCATACATCCCATCTTCCCGTAAAAAATTTTAAAGCATATATATAAAATCATAGTACAAACGCCGATTTTTTTCAATATGGGAATAAGGTATCTTTTGAAAAAATGGGGAAGAAAAAGAACAAGTTTCGGAAATTTTTGCCGATGTATAAAATTTCCCGGTTTACAGATACTACTTGCAGAAATGGACAGTACAGTAATGGAGGAATTTTTATATGAAAGCTACAGGAATTGTGAGGAGAATTGATGATTTAGGCAGAGTTGTTGTCCCAAAGGAGATTCGCAAGACGCTGCATATCCGGGAAGGGGACCCATTGGAAATTTTTACGGACAGGGAAGGGGAAATTATACTGAAAAAGTATTCTCCGATTGGCGAACTGGGTTCCTTTGCGCGCCAGTATGCGGAAGCGCTGGCCCACAGCACGGGCCATGTGGTGAGTATTACAGACAGAGACAACCATATCGCAGTGGCCGGAAACGGCAAACGGGAGCTGATGAATAAGCCCGTCAGCAAAGCGTTGGACGAGGCTATTGAAAAGCGGAAAATGGTGACGGCTGCCGGTTCAGAGAGGGATTATATACCGCTTACTGAAAGTGAATCGGAGCATTATAGCTATCAGGTAATCTGTCCGATTATTTCCGAAGGGGATGCTATCGGAGCGGTTGTCATCGTGAGTAAGGATGAAAAAAGTCCGATGGGCGATGTGGAAAAAAAGCTGGCTGCGGCAGCCGCAGGATTTCTCGGACGCCAGATTGAACAGTAACAGAAGAAAGATTAAATCTTGACAAGAGGAAGCGGGCCGGGGCGGTGCAAAAAATGGTGAAAAATGGCACTGTTCCGGCCTGTTTCAATTGACTTCCTGCGGAAAATATATTAAAATATTTTTCATGGGAGGGGATAAAATTATGCAAGAAATACTTCATCATCTTTTACATGAAGTCGTTACATATGCGGTGATTGGATTCGAGTGGATTGGCGTTATCATTATTGCCATTTCCGGTATCCGCGGTGTAATTGAACTGTTTAAAAAGAATCCGGATATTGATTTACATTTGAGTCAGGGCATGGCGGTAGCTTTACAGTTTATGCTTTGTGCGGAGATTGTTAAATTAATTACAATTGGTGATTTGACGGATATCCTTTTAGTACTCAGTATCGTGGTTCTGCACATTGCGATTACATTGCTGGTTGCTTATGAATTGAATCATAAGAAGCATGAGCGCCATGAGCGGCACGAGCGCCATGAAAAGAAAAAGCATGAGCAGGAGCAGCAGCTCCGGACACAGCAGCCTGAGGCAGCGGATTCATCGGCAGAATAACGGGCCGGATGATGTACAATTTGGTAAGATTATAGAATGGAAACAGAGAGAGACTATCATTTTCACCATAGTTGGTGACGGTGATGGTCTCTTTGAATAATAGGAAGTCGACGAGGGTTGGCAGTGAAATTATAAGAGGGACAGACATGGATGTACATGAGTTATTATTAAAGGTTCAAAATAAAGAGATAGATTTGGGCGACGCAGAGGAATATTTAAAAAAACTGCCTTATGAGGATTTGGGTTTTGCCAAATTGGACCATCACCGGGCATTACGTTCCGGCTTTGGCGAGGTAGTCTATTGCTCGGGGAAGACAACGGAACATTTGGTGAAAATTTTTGAGAGTTTCAGTGCACGGAAAAGCAATGTTCTCGGCACACGGGCATCGAGGGAGCAGTATGAGGCTGTTCGGGCCGTGCTGCCGGAAGCGGTTTATGAGGAACTGTCACGGACAATTTATTTACAGTATAATGTGCCGGAGTTAAAAGGGCGGATTGCTGTGTGTACCGGGGGAACTTCGGATATTCCGGTGGCTGAGGAGGCCGCCCGGACAGCAGAATTTTTCGGCTGCTATGTGGATAGGATTTATGATGTGGGCGTGGCGGGAATTCACCGTTTGCTCTCGAAAGCGGAACTTATACGCAAGGCCAATTGTGTGGTGGCGATTGCCGGAATGGAGGGCGCTTTAGCCGGAGTGATTGCCGGACTGGTGGATAAACCGGTGATTGCCGTGCCGACATCGGTGGGCTACGGGGCAAATATGCATGGGCTGTCCGCGCTGCTGACGATGATAAACTCCTGTGCGGAGGGTATTGCTGTTGTCAATATTGACAATGGCTTTGGCGCCGGATATATGGCGGCTCAGATAAACCGGCTGGCGATTGGAGCGGATAAAGAATGATTTATGCGATTACGAACCGGAAGCTGGTTTCCGGGGATGAAGAAGCTTATTTTAAACAGATAGAAAAGATAGCGGCGGCGAAGCCGGACGGCATTATTCTCAGAGAAAAAGATTTATCTTCCTCAGAATATGCGATTTATGCGGAACGGTGCCGGGAGATTTGTGACAAATGGGGGACACCGCTGATTCTCAACCATTTCTGGGAGGTTGGGAAAAAGCTGGATATCCGCAGGATTCACCTGTCCATGCCGGTATTCAGGCAAATGGTTGAAGGGAAGAAGGCTTCGGACGGCGCCTGCGTTTTCGCCGGATGGGAGAAGATAGGCGTATCTGTTCACGGTTTGGAAGAAGCGGTTTATGCCGGGGAAGCCGGGGCAGACTATCTGATTGCGGGCCATATTTTTTTGACGGATTGTAAAAAAGGGGTTCCGGCCAGGGGGCTGGACTTTCTCAGGGAAATTTGCGAAGCGGTGTCAATTCCCGTATTTGCCATTGGCGGAATGAATGTGGAGCATGGCCGGGCGGCAATGGAAGCGGGAGCTTCCGGCGTGTGCATGATGTCTGAGCTGATGGGGAGCGATGCGCCGGAGGATATCATAAAAATATTTTCTGGACGCTCCGAACAAAGAATGATAGAATGAAAGTGACTATCTAATGCAAGGAGGAGACACATTATGTTAATTAAAGCAGAAAACACAGCAGCAATTATTGTCGATGTTCAGGAGAAACTGATGCCTGCCATGTTTAATCAGGAAGAAGTTGAAAAGAATGTCAATCGTTTAGTTGCCGGTTTAAAATTATTGGAAGTTCCGATGATTGTAACCCAGCAGTACACAAAAGGGATTGGTATGACGATTCCTTCTGTTATTGAAACTTTTGGTGATGATTTCAGTTACATGGAAAAAACAAGTTTTGGTGTCTATGGGGAAGCGCCAATTAAAGAGGCTATTGACGGGCTTGGCAAGAAAAACATTATCGTATGCGGGACAGAAACCCATGTATGCGTCCTTCAGACATGTATCCAGTTAAAAGAAGCCGGATATCAGCCGATTCTTGTGACAGATGCCGCCGGTTCCAGACATGCAGAAGACCGCAAGTTTGGTATTAAGAGAGCGATGCAGGAAGGTGTTCTTGTGACAACTTATGAAGCGCTGCTCTTTGAATTGATGGGAGGCTCCACCTGCCCTGTATTCCGCCAGATTTCTAAAATTGTAAAATAATGCGGTTTATCATTTCACCAGCGAAAAAGATGAATGAAACTCCGGATATCCTTGATTTTCAGGGATACCCGGAGTTTGTTGAAGATGCGGATATTCTCCGGGAATATATGGCGGGTCTTTCCTATGGAGAAGCAAAAGCACTTTGGAAATGTAATGACTCCATTGCGGAATTGAATTTTGAGCGTTTTCATCAAATGGATTTGCGCCGGGGGCTGACTCCGGCCATTATGGCCTATGAAGGCATCCAGTATCAATATATGGCTCCGGCGGTGATGGATGAGGCTTCCCTCAGCTATTTGCAGGAACATTTGAGAATCCTGTCCGGCTTTTATGGCATACTCAAGCCGATGGACGGTGTTGTCCCTTACCGGCTGGAAATGCAGGCAAAATTAAAGCCGGAACTGAAGGCGCCGTGCAGTCCTGAGAACCCGGCGGATATCGAAGCAAAAGGCTTTAAAACCCTGTATCAGTTCTGGGGCCGGCGGCTGGCCGATGCACTGTTCAGAGAAACCGATACAATTATCAATCTGGCCTCAAAAGAGTACAGCAAAGCGGTTTCTTCCTATTTAATACCGGATATCCGATTTATTACCTGCGTTTTCGGGGAATATAAAGATGGAAAAATCATCGAAAAAGGGACATTTGCGAAAATGGCCCGGGGCGAGATGGTTCGCTTTATGGCGGAACGGCGGGCGGAATCGCCGGAAGATATGAAAAAATTTGACCGGCTCGGCTATCGGTTTGCGCCGGGAGAATCCGATGAAAAAACTTATGTGTTTGTGAAATAGCCAGAAGGAAAAAGTGGGTCAACCTCCGGCGAAAAATCCGGAAGGTCGGGAAGCCTTGAATTTAAAGGATTCTTAAAAAGAGGTTGACCCACTTTTTAGAGGAAATCATGGACAAAAAGGGCAATTTGGAGTGGAAATTAAAAAGAAAATGTGATAAACTCTGGTGTAAGAGAAATACCTATGAGGAATTGAAACTGATTTTTTCACCTTGCCTTCCTCCTCTTGTATAATTAAGTAAGAGAAACACCTATGAGGAATTGAATCTTTTTTGCATACTTATCTTCTGCCTTTTGTTCAATTTTTGCGGAAGGGAACTACCTATAAGGAATTTAATTTTTTAAAGCTCATTTCATTTGGATGACGAGCAAAAAAGTCATCGCATATCGACTTGATATGCGATGGCTTTTTTTGTGGGTAAATTTAAAGAGGCAGTAAAAATAAAATGCGAGTGTTGATTACAGGGGTAAAAAAATAGTGTTTAATAGAGACAGATTTAAACGACACATGTTTTTGGGAGGGTTGTCTTATGAGGAGAGAAAAGAGAAATCGAATGTACAGGTTAAAGCTTCCGCGGTTGAAAGGGCTTGTGTGGCTTCGGGGGCGGATAGACGGAAGAAACGGGACAGCGGCGCTTAATGACAGGCAGGTCGTGCAGAGTGGGGAAGTGCAGATGTACCAAAAGCGTTTTCAGATGTTTGTGGGAGCCCGAATCCGGAATCTTGATGAGGCGCTTCATTCCCTGTCTGCGGAGTCGGAGAAGTTGATTTATGAATTGAATAGAAAGATGCCGCCAATTCCGGAGTGCAGGCCGGTGCCGGAGGGCGGAAATGCTATCGAACAGCGGGCGGCAGAGCGCAAAGCCTGTGAAATCCGGCGGATGAAGGAGGAACGGCGGATAAAAAGGGAGGCGGCGATTGAACGTCTTATTGATATTCGGACAGCTTTCAGCGAGAAGGAGGCTTCATGTCAGGAAAATCTTATGGGAAAGGCGGCTGCCATCGAGGAGATTCTGGCGGTTTACTGCAAGGGCGTTCTTTATAAAAAACCTCTGCATGAAGAAAATATTCCGGTTGTAAACGTTGAAGGGGCGATTAAGCAGTTCCACGATGAGATTGAGTGGACCCATGCGGCCCTGGAGAGGATCGATAAGGAGGTGCGGAAGTATCATGAAAATCCATAAGCCAAAGTGGTTGGAAGCAAGAAAGCGGAGAAAAAAGGAGGAGCGGTTAAAACGGCTGCATAATGCGCCGGAACCGTCTTATCAGATTATTTATCGTCTTCCCACGGTAGGAGATACGACGGTAGCCTATGATTATAACGATATTCTTGACCTCTATAACGACGCCGATCTGTATGCGGTGAAAAAGATTGAATCAGGGATAAAGGTTGACGATAAAAGCGGAAAGTTTCTGAAACAGGATGTAGAGGTCCGATGCCTCATGCTGAGAGCTCTGCTGATTGAGTGGCGGGAGCGACACAGAAATGCGCGTATCAGCATTAATGAAGAAAAGAGAGCTTACAGAGAGCAGTTGGAGTTTGAGTTGAGGGAACTTCAATTGAAATACGATGAATTGTGCAGAGGAGAGTGATTCGAATGAGGAAAAAACAGCCGATTTTAAAGCGTATCATCCGGGAGCGGCAGAGCGCAAGACTTCCCGAAGGCGCTAAATGGGCCATTGTTTTAGGTTGTATCATGTTTGACTGTATCTGTTTTTATACCAGTTACAATTTGCTGCTCCGTCAGAGTTTCTGGCTGAATCTTTTTACGGTGGCGGTGTCCGCTCTGACAATGGACCTTTTTCCGGTAGTTTTGGCAATGCTTTTGAGCCGCTCGGAGAAGGATAAAATGGAAATCGGCATGGCAGGAACCATTGGCGTGGCCTTTCTGTGTGAAGCGGCAATGTCCTTTTTCATCCGCTATAACACCCGCGCGCTTCTGTTTGAAAGCGGAGGACTCGGATTGAAATTATCCGGTCAGGCGGCGCAGAATATTTCCCAGGCAACACCGGCGGCCACATCGAGGGCTCAGGCGGGCGTTGTGATCCTTCTGGGTATTATCCCGGTTTTAACGTCCCTTCTTTCCTTTGCGGTATCCTATGATAATCCGGTTCGAAGAAAGAGGGAGAAGCGGGAAGAACTTCTGGCGGATTTGAAAGAAGAAATAAATAACCATGAGGTCAGTATTCATCTTCTTGATGAAGAACTGGAAAAAAGAAATCTGTTTAAACTGGATGAAACCCGGTTTAAAGTGGCTGACATTTTAATTGATCTGGCTGAGATCGGCTCAGAGATTAAAGCCGGGCAGGAGATTGCGGCGCTGCTTTCGGATGTGGACGCAACAACCATGCTGACGGAAAATGCCGGGATCAACAGCAGGCTTGAGGATATGAAAAAGCGGCTTGACCGGCTGATTGAAGAAACGGCCTACAATGAGGAGGAGATTGAAAATGAAGAAGTTTACTAATGTACTTTTAACAATGAGTTGTCTGTTTTTATCCACACTTATGCTGGCCGGCTGCGGCAAAGACGGGGAAGCGGGTGCAAATGGCATGGAACCGGTGCATGCGGCCCTCATACTTCAGCCCATATCCACAGCGCCGGTGGTAAATGTGGAGGCGGCAAGAGATTTGCTCGAAACCGTATGCCGAGTACCCGGCTCATCTGTGTCTATTATTGTTGCCGATGGGGAACCGTGGGAGTATGCTTCGGTGGCGCCGGATGATATGGATACATCGTTGAGCGCCGATATGCAGAAGCAGATTTTAGAGGAACGGGTTCAGGAACTGATTGCGGTTGCGGCTTCGGCGGAATCCGCCAATCCGGAAACTGACCTTCGCAAAGCGGTTGAGATGGGAGCGAGGGAGCTGCATAGTTATCAGGATGGTGTCGATTTGGAAATGATCATCTGCGGTTCTTTTATCAACACTGTGGCTCCGATACCAATGCAGGAGCTGGCGCTTTCCTATCTGGATGTGGACTCGGCGATTCATCAACTGGCAGCGGAGGGCTATGTGGCAGATCTGCATAACATCCGTATTACGGGCTATAACCTCGGCGATACCTGTGGTGCGCAGAAAGATTTATCCAATAGGGATAAGGCGGCGCTGGAAATGTTCTGGTCCTCCTTTTTTGAAGCGGGCGGGGCGAAAGAGGTTTGTTTTATGGATGACCTGCCGTCGGAATTGTCCTACGAGGGGCTGCCGAAAGTCAGCACGATTCCTGTGGTGGAGACCGGCTCCGCTCTCCAGGAACTGGCGGCGGCGGACATGGCGGTCGTCGATGCGGTTTCCTTTGATGAAACAGTCATTGCATTTCATCCGGGGACGGCAGAACTGCTGGATGGGGAGGCGGCCCGGAAAGCGGTGGCTTCCGTTGCCGAATATATGCGCGGCGGCGATATTTCTGCTTTGCTGGTGGGCGGAACGGCCCACTGGGGAGATATGGACGACAGCATCCGGCTTTCTTATGAAAGGGGACAGGCGGTAAAGCAGTTGTTTGTGGATGCCGGAGTGGATGCCCGGAATCTGACGGTGGTCGGCGCCGGATGGCTGAGTTGTTTTTATGTGAATGACCTCACGGAAAGCGGAGAATTGGATGAGGCTCTTGCTCCGCAAAACCGGGCATGTACATGGGTTAAATGCGGTTCCGAACTGGCCGGACAGGTGTTGGGCGACGAAGATTATCATTGTTTTATTGTGGAATAGAAGGGAGAATTTGTCATGAGAACTCAGGGAATCATCAAAATAGCAATATTGTTGGCAGCAGATTTTGCAATAATCTATGGATTGTTTAATATTTGGGCGGCGGGCGGTGTTCTGGGGGCTATGCTGCTGTATGCGTGGCTTGGAGAGTTCATAGCGTTGCGAAAGGACAGAGCCGTTGGGATTGAATATGTGGATGAACGCAGTCGGGCAAAATTGAATAAAGCAATGGATTTGCTGAAGGAAGAGGTAAAGGCGCGTTTTTTGGAGGATGTGCCGGAGATGAAGCTTCATGTTCTTCCAACCGATGAGATTAACGCCTGTTCCTATGGGGCCGGAAACATTGCCGTAACCCGGGGAACGCTGAAAGTTGCGGACATTTTGACGCTGAAAGCGATTCTGGCCCATGAATTATCTCACAGTCTCTGTCTGGATGCGGTGTTTCATCGAATCGTATTCGCTAATGTGACGGCCATTTTACTGGGGATTACGGTGACTTCACTTTTTGCAACTTCATTTATATGGCTTGTTTTCCTCATTCTGTGTTTGATGGGAATGTGCGGAAGTTTTCTGTCGGTTTATTGTACGTCCGGCATTGCAAAATTTACCCGGGGATTTTTCCGAGGGCTTCAAAAGCTGGTGCTGGTGATTTATCAGACATTGATGGGACTGGTGTCCAGAGCAAGCGAGTATCGGGCAGACAGATATTCATGCCGGCTGGGATACGGAGTTCAGCTCAAATATTTTTTGAGGACTTATGTGCTTCCGCAGGATGGGCAGAAGCGGACACTGACAGAAATCATCTATGCTTCCCACCCGGACACCTGCAAGCGGCTTGAAAAGATTGAGCGGAATGAAAGGCAGGAGATTAGCGCAGCGTAAAAGGCATAAAAGTTTCCCCGGAAATTCGACGAAGCCTTTCGGGAATATACTGGGCGTGCTATAATAAAAATGAGGTGGAATTATGTCAAAAGAGAGTGATGGAGCAGTCAGTCTGCAGGCTTGTGTGGATTATTATGAGAAGCACGGCGCCCATGATTTATATATGGAACAAATTGACAGGTGCCGGTCCCAGCGGGCATTGCTTTTCGGATTGTTAAAGTCCTTTTTTCAGCGGGCCGGGCTGGAGACAGAGGAGGATATCAATGAGTTTTGCAGAGATAAATGTATTCGGAAATCCGAATGGTTTTACGGTGCCGACGGAGATGGGGACAAGGTCACGGGGATGACATGGCACAACTGGAAATACGGAAAAAACATACCGGAAAGGAGCTCATTAATTCAGATGGCATTTTACCTTGGGCTGAATGCGGAAGATGGGGACAGGCTTTTAAAGACTGCGGACCACCGGGGGCTTTACGCCAGAGATTTCCGGGATTTGACGGCGGCTTTTTATCTGAATCAGGGATTTCAGGAGAGCAGCGGCGCAGTGCCGGATACAAAAACAGCGGAAGAGCGGATGCTGCGGATGCGAAACAAAATCCGCCTTTTCAGAGAAAAATATTTAGAAAAAAGAGAGCTGGTATATGATGCGGCGCGGGATATATGGTATTACACAGGGAAGCTGGATGCGGATATCCCGGTGCATCAGCCGATAAAAAATATATCAGAGGAAATATATAGAGACTCTGTCGGAAAAACAGATATGACGGAGGAAGATTTTGAACAGTTTTTATCGGAGCATATAAAGGATTTGGAGATTCGGCGCATGGGTGCGATTCACATTATGGAGAAATATATGTCCGACAGGGGTTGTTTTTTTAAATATCTGGAGGATTCAGAGAAATATAAGGTTTTAACGAAATCCGGCCGATATGAATATCGGAGAGAAGTCCAGGGGATTTTGAAACGTATTCTCCAAATCAGCGGCGCTTCAAATTATGACTTTATTATGAAAGGAAGAAAGGCGAGCGCCGGGGAGACTTTGAGACTGACAGATAAAGAGGCGTTGTATAAGATAGCAGAAACGAATATTTACACCCTGGTACGCTTTTGTTTTGCGACGGGAAATGAGTCGCCGGAAAAGGTAAACCTGTTGTTGAGGCGTTCCGGCTTCCGGGAAATATCCCGGTGTGAGGAGGAATATTCGAGGCTGGATTTTTTCCTCAATTATTTATACAGGGTGGCGGATATTGATATTATGAGAGTCGGGAAAAAGGATAACGGGTGGATGAATCTGGCTGTTTGGCGGCATAATTATGACTATTTTCATCATCCGATATTTGAGGACTATTGGTATGCCTATGAAACCCGGTCCAGGAGGGTATAAAGTGAAATCTTATCAGATAAATGACAGGTTAATCAGCAATAATACGGGAATATATGTGGTTGAGCGCCTGCTGCAGAGCGGAGAAAACAGTCAAATGTATGTTGTGAACCGGTTACTGCAGGGGGAGCGGGATGACAGTTATCGCTACTTTGTGAAGCAGCAGAGCTTATCCCGCGAAGCAGCGGAGCGGGCCAGAACCATTTCAAATAAATTGAATCAAAGCGTGTTTTCCGAGGTAGGAACGCTGCTGGAGCTGACATTGCCGGTAATCGAGGTGTTTGAATTTAACGGAGATGTATTTTCTCTGATGAAATATTATGACGGTGGCATGTTTCTGGAGGATATCATCTTTGAGCAGTTGGAATCGATGAGCGCCGGTGATATTTTTGAACTGTTTGGCCGGATTCTCCGAAATACGGAAAAGATTCATTATCTGGCTGAAAAAGAGGGCGGCATACTGCATTTGGATGTGCATCCGGGCAATATTTTCTGCTGCAACGTGGACAGGGATTCTTCGGAAGGCCGGTTGACGGTGGAGGGTGTGCGCTATATTGATTTTTCAGAGGCATTGGAAATGCCGGACGGTGACAAAAGCTGTCGGATTGAAAAGGCAAACCACAGAAAGGCGGCCAGGGGTTATCGGGCCGCTGAACTTTTGAATATTTCCGAGGGAGAAACCGAAGTGTCCAGGGGAACCGATATTTTCTCACTCACGGCGATTTTGCTGTTTATGCTGAGAAAAAAGGCGGACCCGGCCTATGTGATGAATGATGATACGATGTACTTCTACAGCGATATCACGCTGGATGACAGGGCGGGCGAACGCCTGGGGCTGGATACGATTACATTAAATTTATTAAATCAATTTCTATATACAGGCTTATCCATTGATAGGGGGCTTCGTTTTAATGAGGATACCCGGTTATACATCAAATGCTTTGAGGATGTCTTTTCTTCTTATCAGTCATTTCACAGCGGAAAACTGGATGAAGTGCTCATGATGGGATTCAAATATTCTTTGCAGTCCATATATAATAAATATCTTCCGTGGGAGCGGATGAAATATCTTTGGTCGGAGCGGCCGGAACAGGCGGGGCGAATCGGACAGGCGGAGCGAATCGGACAGGCGGAGCGAATCGGACAGCCGGAACAAGCGGTTCTTGCGATGCATAAATCGGCAGTCCGGGAGCTGGCGGAGCAGCTTCTTCAGCCCAAGGCGGATAATCGGAATAATGGGCTTCACGAGTATATGTTCCGGATTTTATGGGACATGTACAGGCGGTTTGAAAGCTTTTTTAAGATAAAACCGGATGGGGAAACAAAGGCGCTTCTGGCAGCAACGGGCATTGCGATTTATAACAATTTAGGAAAATCCGTGGATGCGGGCCCTTATGTGACATTGTGGAAAAAGAATAAAAGCTTTATTTCGCCGGAAATCGTTCTCTTCACGGCAACAAAGATACCGGGACATTATGAAAATATACTGGATTTTCATACGGCGCTGGAGGAGGCAATGCGGAATGTGCGGGCCCAGAGGCAGCAAAGCAAGGCATTAAAGGCCATTATGGAAAGCTATTATGATATTCGCTATGAGGCCGGTTCCGAGGTGACAAAATCTCCGGTGTATGCAAAATCATTGAGCGCCTGCGGCCGTTACTACAGCTTTATGGGAGAACGGGATAAGGCAGAGCAATGCTTTGAAAAAGCCCTGGCATCCTTTAAGTCGGATGACGCGGTAAATATAAAGCGGACGCGGGGCTATTATGCTCATTGGGCGATAGAATTCGGCGAGGAAGATAAGTTCAGAGAATTATATTCCGGCGGGGCTGACTGGCAGGATATGCTGGAAAATTTATGTGCAGACATGGATAAAATACCGGGATATGATTTTTTGATTTTCATTAAAGGTTTTCATCGCTTCGGGCATCCTGAGGATGTCCGGGCGGAAAAAGATAAGCTTCGTCTATTCAAAGAGATTGTCAACCGGGGGGACAGTTACACACAGCATCCATGGGGACTCATTTACCGGCATCTTGGTTCCATATTTATGGAGACCGGAGATGACGACATGAAAGTTTGGGCCGATAAGGCATTTCAACTGGCGTGCCGGAGAATGGATGACGATGAGAAGAATTTTACATTAGAAACGATTTTTGCCTATCATTCTTATTTTATCTGGCGGGGCTGCAATAGTCTCACCAGGCCGGAAAGAGACGAAGTGAATGTGCGATGGGAAGAGCTTTTTGAGCGAATGTCAGCCCACGGCATTAAAAAGAACATTTCCGGAGATAAGATTACAGGTGCGGCTTCAATAAAAGCTAAGGTAAATATATTAAATTCGCTTTTCAGATATGAGTTTGTCTGAGGGTAAACCCTGCATTTATATATTCGAAGGAGGAGAAGAACATATGGAAAACAACAGGTACTATTTGGCGTTGTATGATATATCGGGCATCCAGTCCTATATTTATCATTCAAACAAATTGGCGGAGATAAAAGGCGCCTCAATTCTGGTTGAAAAGAGCCTGAAGGTTTATTTGAAACAGGCCTTGAATCAGGTGTGCGGCTATGAGGATGATTCTCTGGCAGTTTCGGATTCATTTTTTGCAAATGATGGGCTTCAGGCAAAAATCGTGTATATCGCCGGCGGAAACGCCCTGGTACTCTATAAGGGGTGGGAGTGTTATACAAAGGTGAACACCGCTTTGAGCGCCTGTCTGATAGAAAATGTGCCGGGGCTTCTGTTCCAGGTACACGCTGTGGAGACCGACTGCGGAGAATCCCGGCTGAAACAGGATTACAGGCAGCTTTTCGGAGGGATGCAGAAAAAGAAAAATGAAAATCCCCAGATGGATTATCATAAAGTATTTTCGATAACAAAAACATGCGAGCGGACAGGAAAACCGGCCCAGGTGTATGCTCAGGGACGCTGTGTATCCGAAGAACTGAATAAAAAGACGGCGGAAGCCAGGAAAGAACGGGAGGACTATAAAGAATTGTCCGATCTGACCGGGGACGGCGATAAGAATTATATTGCCGTGGTACATATTGACGGCAACCGGATGGGTGATAAGATTCAAAACCTTCTTTCGGAGGACAGCCTGAACTATATGAAAGGGCTGGAAAGGATTCGTTCATTTTCAAAGGATATCGAGGAGATTTTTAATGACAGTTATGAGGCGATGGTTGGGCGAATCGGGGAAGCCATCAACCGGTCAAAGAGTCTGGAATTGAGAAAATTCAGAGATGGCCATAAGGCGGCGCCATTCCGGAAGATTTATCTCGGCGGCGATGATGTGACTTTTGTGTGCAACGGCTATGTCGGCGTTAAAGCGGCGGAAGTATTTTTAAGACAGTTGGCGCAGAAAGCGGCTGAAAAGGGCCGGACAGATATCTCAGCCTGTGCGGGAATTGCCCTGATTAAGCCGAAATACCCATTTTATTTCGCTTATCAGACGGCCCTCCAGGCCTGCGAGAGCGCAAAGCATTTTATCAGCAGCCATCCGGTGTATAACGGACTGGATTTTCATATTGTACATTCAAACCATGTTGCGCCGCTTTCAGAAACACGCAGCAGCCAGTATGTGAATGACGATATTAATCTGCTGATGCGGCCGTACATCGTTTGTACATCCGCGGAAGCGGAGGCGGAGAGCGAGATTCAGCGGCATGACATCCGGGCGTTTTACGAGATATCCCGGATGATTTCCAGAGAAGAAAATGTGCGGGCCAAATTAAAAGCTATACGAAATGCTTATGTTATGGATAAGCTGGACCTGCAGAAAGCCATTCAGGGGCTGACGAGCCGGGCCGAGGGCAGAAAGTTTATGGAGCGGATTCGGAAGCTGCTGGAAAAATATAAGTTTAATCCTTCCTATATCGGCAGCTATTATGAATATTCCGGCGACCGGGATGATAAGAACTTATCCCGAAGCATTTTGTTTGATTCTTTAGAGTATATGGATTTGTATGTAGAGTGGGGCGATGAATAATGGAATATAAAGTCAGAATTGAGGCATTGAGTGATTTCTGTCTGGCGTCGGGCGAGAGTGTGGCCGGCGTGGTGGACACGGATATTTTAACCGATGATTACGGCATCCCGTATATTTCAGCCAGAGGCTTTAAGGGACTGGTTGGGGAAGCCATGGATGATTTGATTGATTTCGGAAGAGGAAGCCGGGAGATGAAGGAGTCGCTTCTCGGTATTATGGGAAATGATGTCCCGGGGAAACTGATTTTCGGAAATGCCAGACTTGAAGATGAAATGTTTTATCAAAAGCTGGATGAAATGTCTGCCAGCCGGGAGACAAAAAAATATGCGGCGAAGGACAGGGTAAAGGATTATTTTACTTATGTGCGGACCCAGACACGCATTGATGACAGCGGCGTTGCCGTGGATGGTTCCATGCGGACGATTCGTGTCGGAAAGCGCGGGATGATTTTCAGTTTGAACCTTCAAACTTTCGAAGCGCTGAATGATGAGGAAGAAAAACTGCTTGGCGAGGCTGTCGGGCTGGTTCGCCATATCGGAAGCGATAGGACCCGCGGACTGGGAAATGTGCAGTGTACCCTTGAAAAGGCGGACAACCTTGCCGAAAACAATTCGGAGAATGGGTCGCAGGCGGCAGAAATTAAAGATGGGAAAATCGGTATTCATTTAACTTTGATGCAGGACTGTATTCTGGACACAGATTATATACCCGGCCGGAGTCTCCTTGGGATTTTTGCCTCCATGTTTCAGAAAAATTACACCGGCAGCGATAAAGAAGAGAAATTTAGGGACTGGTTTTTAAAGGGGAAGATTTCATTTGATATGGCTTATCCGAGGATAACGGATAAGGCGGCCGGCGAGAAAATTGATTTTATACCGTCACCGAAGAGCTTTTATTATGACCGGAGGAAAGCCGGGGACGCCGAACTGGAAGTCTGGGATATGTCCCGGGAGGAAATGCCGGATGCGGACATGAAAAAATATTCCCAGCCTTATGTGGCCTTTTGCGGGGATAATGTCTACGGCTGTTCTCTTCCTGAAAAAATCATTTATCACCATCGGCGGCCGGGGGATAAAACGATTGGCCATGTTCTCAAAAAAGATGAGGGCGACAGCATGTTGGTTTACGGCCAGCTTTTCCAATATGAGGCTCTCACCGCCGGAATCGAGTTTTACAGCACAATCTCCGGTGCGGAGGAAGATTTGGAGGAATTGATGGCCTGTGTGCCAAACCATTCGGTTGTACATATCGGAAAGAGCCGGAACGCCCAGTACGGACAGGCGGCGCTGACCTATGAAACCGTAGATTCGGCCTATGAAACCCCAGAAGATGAGGACGACTGGGAGGATAATTTCGGCGAAGAATATCCGCTGGTTGTCTTGCTGAAATCGCCGATGATTTTGAAAAATGCGGACGGAAGCTGTAAGGCTGACCCGAAGGAAATCGGAAAGGAAATTCTCAATTATTTGAATATCGAACCGGAGACGGACACGGATATTGAATGTTGGAGCCAGCGGTCAGTGACAACAGGGTTTAACGCCCACTGGCGGATGCCGCGGGCCCAGGAGACGGCCTTTGATGCGGGGACAGTCATCTGCATTAAGGATGTGGTGCTGGATGATGCCCAGGCAAAGATGCTCCAAAATGCCCGCTTTGGCGAGCGGACAGCCGAGGGTTACGGCCGGGTGCTTCTGATGCGGGAAGAGTGGATGAACGGCTTTGAGTCGGGCATTCCGAACCACTATTGCATAAAATCATACGCAACCGAAGAGAAGCCGGGTATTCCGGAATTCTTTAAAGATAAGCATTTCTGGAAAAATATCTCAGACAACGAGTTCGGGCGCTATCTGAGCGGCTGCATCTTCCAGGAATTGAAAAATGACTTAAATAACAGCCGTTACTACCGGCTGACAGAGGTGCGGGAATCTATTAAAGATGAAAAAGTATGCACCAACAGTTATCTGGCAACATGGATGCAGATGCTGGATTCCTCTGCGAATTTTGAAGAATTTGAGCGGCAGGAAGCCAAAGTTGTGGAACGAAATTCGAGTGATGTTCTGAAAAAAGCCTATAAGAAAATGGAAGAACAGTTAGAGGCTATCCGGGGTGAAATCGGAGAGATTTTGAAAAAGGATTCTCAGGTCCGCCCGGAAATCTACAGCATTTATGTGGAGAATAATCTATATGAACTTTTTTCTGAGGTGATTCAGAATATTTTGACGGATGAGCGGAACCGGAGAAAAATCTCATTGACCGGGTCAAAAGGAGGGCGTTCAAATGAATGAGAATAAAATGAATATGGCATTGCTTTTTCAGGCGGACCTGGTATTGGAATCGCCGCTGACGCTGGGTAATGGGGAGGCGGAATATTCCCATAAGGATTTGATGCTGGACAAATCGGGCCGGCCGTTAATTCCTGGCAGCAGTGCAGCCGGAATGTTCTATCACTATTTCAGCAGACATTTGAAAGATGATGAATTGCCGATGCTGAACCGGTTGTGGGGAATCAATGAAGGAAAGGGTGATTTTACCGCCAGTCCTATCTGCTTTTATGATGCGCCCCATATCGGCGCCTGGGATGACGGGCAGATTGGAAAGCGGGACGGCGTTCGCATAGACCGGGATACAAAAACAGCGCGGAAGATGGGCAAATATGATTTCCAGATTCTCTACCCGGGCAACCGTTTTATGTTTAAAGCGGAAATCGTGCTGCGGGAAAAACAGAAAGATTACCGGGAGTTTGCCCTGAAAATTCTCCGGGCAATATGGGAACTGGGCCGAAGCGGAAACATTCGCCTGGGCGGAAAGACGAGCCGGGGTTATGGGCTGGCCCGAATGGAAAACGCTTATTATCATTCTTTTGATTTTGCAGAGCATCCGGAGGCGTTTGAAACCTTTGTCAACCATCCATGGGAGGCGGAAAATGACATCCATGGGCTGGAGCAGTTGAAGTCGGAGCTTGAAGGGCGGAGATGGACCCTTACCATCCCCCTTGTTTTGAACCGCAGTCTGCTCATCCGCTCCTATGATATGGCGACCTGGGATGCGGACGCACGGCAGGTGGATAATAACGATAACCGGGCGGTGGTTCCGGGGACAAGCTGGGCCGGAGTTTTCCGGGGGCGTATTCAGAAAATCTATGAGGAGATTGCCGCCTGTTATTTCCGGGAGTTGACGGAGAAACAGAGAAATGAAATTGATGACGAAATAAATTATCTCTTCGGTATTGAGAAGCGGGGAGCAACGGGACAGAAATCCCGGATTATTTTTGACGAATCATCCGATGCGGAGGAAAGCCATTTTATTGATATTGTCCGTGTCGCCATCGACCGCTTTACCGGGGGCAGTTCCCGGGGAGCGCTGATGAAAAACCGGTTGACTGTGGACGGCCATTTCAACCTGTCTATTACGGTCGATCAGCCGACGGATGCCGAGAAGGCGCTGATTTATCTGGCGCTGGAGGATTTGCTCGACGGCATGCTTGCCGTTGGCGGTGAAACGTCGATTGGGCGGGGAATCTTTTCTCCGGATGCCGAAAAGGCGGAGGAATGTCTGAAAGCCATCGAGGCGGAAAGTCAGAGCTGGTGCGATGCTTTAGCGAGTCATATAATTGAGAGTCTGGGGGAAAAGTGATATGAAGACAACGTATATTAAAAGAGAAATATCCGGAAGTATTGCCATAGACGGCGGATTCAGCGGGATAGAAAAGGCTGTCGATGAAAAACAGGCCGGAATCATTTATTATGTGACGGATGACTGCGTGGACTTCGGTTATTATGACGGCCATGGCTGCTGGAAGTTTTATAAGGACGAAAAACCGGATGTGGATGAACTGCAGGAAATGTATTTGATTTTCCCGGATAAGGAAATATATCTTTTTAAACTGGCCGGGGAACTGTGTATGCGGGTGCTGGCCGAGGCGGATACTCCGGAAGAAGACTTTGAGGAAGTTCTTTACTCAGAGGAAAAGCATTATATGTGGGGAAGCCGGACAGGCGCGGTTGAAAACGGTTTTTATACCGTCAGCGAGGACAGCGGCATTACTTATCATCTGCCGGAAGACATTGCCTCCGGCGAGAGTTATGCGTATACGATGCGGTACTATTTCAAAGTCGGCGGGGACGGCATTTTAGAACCGGCGGCAGAGCGAATTGTTTCAGTGGATGGAGGGATTAGAAAATGATCAACGGATTTATCAATCCTTATCACTTTTTACCATTAGAAAGTAAAAAGACTATAGAAACTGCGGCGCCGGATGAGGCAAAATACAGCGGTTTCATTCAGGCTCGGATAAAGAATCGAACGGCAATGATTATTCCGAATCCAAATGCCGATGATATCGACAGAAATAAAGTGCTGAATTTCTTTACCTATTATGAAGAATATGCGAATCCGAACGGCACGGGAGAGAATATTGCTTATAAAAATCACCCGCCGGTCATTCCGGGCAGCGCGATTCGCGGTATGCTGCGCTCCATCTATGAGATGGCGACCAATTCCTGTATGTCGGTGTTAAATAAAGATGCGGTGGTCAGCCGCCGTATCTCGGACCCGGGAATACCGGGGCTGCTTCATAAAAATGGCGGAACGATGGAACTGTATACGGAGGTTACAACGGTGGGGAAGATTGAGCCGGACAGTGTAAAGGACAGGGCCGAATGTTCCATCTATAGTATTCGGGGAAAGGAAGGGATTCTTGTCAAAGGCGAAGCCTTCTGGAGAAAACGCTGTCATGTTTTTTATCCGCCGGATGACCCGGATGGAGCGGCGAAAATCAGCATTTCCGATGCGGATTTGAAACGTTTTGAGCAGGTGCTGGAACTTTATGCGGACAGCAGTGTTAATAAAAAGATGGCTACGGGGCACGGCGGTTATAAAGAGTATGCGAAGTGTTATAAAAAATTTAAGAAATCCGCCCAGGGCGCCCTGGAGTATTTCCCTGTGTACTATTCGAAATTAGATTTGAAAAAACCGGGCGGCGGTGGAAAAAAGACGGTCTATTATATTACACCGGCTCAGATATCCAGAGAAGTGTATGAGGCTCAGCCGATGAGCATTGTCAAAGATACCTATGCGCCGTGTCAGTCGCTGTCGGAATTGTGTCCGGCCTGCCGGCTCTTCGGAATGGTTGGCTCTTCTGAGGCGTTGGCCAGCAAAGTGCGGATTACCGATGGAGCATTTGTGGACACTGCGGGCGAAGTCAAAGGCGGACGGTATGACACGCTTTATAATGCCCAGCCGACAGTGCTTGAAGAATTAGCCAGCCCGAAGCCGGGTAATATGGAGTTTTATTTCAAACAGCCGAAAGATGCTGATTTCTGGACGCCGGATTACTACAGTCAGAATGGTGTTTTGTATCAAAACAGTAAGCCGGAGCTGATGGGCCGCAAGTTCTACTGGCACCATGGGGAAGAACGTTTGCCGGAAGGCGTGGAGAAGACGAAACGGAATTCTAAGGTTCGACTTTTAAAGCGGAACAAAACATTTTCCTGCCGGGTCTATTTTGAAGATATCACGAAAACAGAATTGCAGCGTTTGATTTATCTCTGCAACATCAGCGGCGAACAAGCTGAGGACGGAACGGCCCGGTACGGATATCATCTGGGACTTGGAAAGCCGCTGGGCCTCGGCTCCATAGAAATGTCGGTTGAGGACGTGCGCATCCGAAGATGGATTTCCGGCTCAGAAACACTCCGTATACAGCCGATGATGCAGAAATACGCCAATGTTTTTCATAATACATGGCAGGAAGATGCGACTTATGAAAAGGGAGATTTTAAAGGCGATAAAAAATTGCTGCTCCACATGCTTGAATTTAATGCGGCGGGCGATACGCCGATTACTTATCCAATCGCTGACGGACAGTCTGAGAAAATCATGGACGAAGGATATCAATTTTTCGTCAATAATAAGTATCAGCTGAAAAGAGAAGGCGCCAAAACTGTCAAATATGAAAACGGCAGCGTTTTGGCACGGAAAAAGATTGTTATACAGCAGTCGCTGCAGCCTCTTGAAGATTCGAGTCAGATGCCAATACTGAAAGTCAACAAGGGGGATGTCTCCTATAGTTCACTCTGCGATTTGCAGGATGTGAAAGGCGAAACGAAGAAAGCCGGCGCAGGCAAAAAGTCAAAGAGCAAAGGCGGCAAAGACGGCAAAGACGGCAAAAACAAGCGAAAAGGGAACCAGAGAGAAACATTTACCGGGACAGTGAAGAGCGTCAGCGGGGCCGGTTATAACATCAACCTGGATGAGAATTCGAAGCTAAAATACAAAGCCGGTTTTATCAACAGAAAATATCTGGATAATAAGGGAATTACATTGTCCAAAGGCGATAAAATTTCGGTGAATATCTATAAAGAAGATGAACAGAGAAAGAACTACACGCTTGACTTCGTTTCCAAATCCTGAATTTAAAAAAGTGGGTCAACCGACTGCCGAAAATCCAAAAGGCCGGGAACCCTTGATTTTAAAGGAATCTCAAAAAGAGGTTGACCCACTTTTTTTAAGAAAAAAGGGCAAAAATGGGAATTTTGAGTGGAAAGCGAAAAAAGAATGTGATAAAATCAGTTGTAGAAGAATTACCTATAAGGAATTGAAA
>URND01000013.1 GCA_900549105.1 uncultured Eubacteriales bacterium | reverse complement strand
TCCTTATTCTCTTGATTATATACCCAATCCTTGAGAATGGGGTGTCAACTTTTTTTATACCACATCAATCCGCTTATCCTGTTTGACAGTAAGCGGGATGTTTCTGAATTATTGGGCGAAGAAACAGAGGTGCGGTCTGTCCGTAAACAGTTGCAGAAAAAGCAGGAGCAGCATACAGTGCACAAACGGACTGCAAGAAAGCACGAACAGGAACGGTAAAATCCGTTCCTGTTCACCGATTTTTACAGTAGAACAATGTAATTTGCAAAGTATTAGATTATCAACTAAGCGACATTCTTGATTATGATGAAGATTCTAAAGAGGAATATGCATATCCGTCCACCAGATTGTAAGTCTGATGGACGGCTGTGTTTCTTCAATCTATGGCTATGCCTTGTGCGGGTTTACGCAAAAATAACATAGGTTTTACTCTTTTGTGGTGGTTGGAAGTCATCTGATTATGCTATTAATGAAGACGAAATAGAAACGATCAAACAAGGAGGAAACACTATGTTGGAATTAAAAGATATTCGGAAGTCCTTTGATGGGACTCCTGTGCTAAAAGATATTTCCATCCAGGTAAATGATGGAGAAATCGTCTCGATTCTTGGGCCTTCTGGCTGTGGCAAAACGACGCTGCTTAATTTAATCCTGGGGATTGTTAAGGCGGATAACGGGCAGATTTTGTATAATGGGGAAGATTTAACGGAAGTCTCTATGGAGAAAAGGGGCTTTAACATTGTATTTCAGGACTATGCCCTGTTCCCTAACCTGAATGTATATAAAAATATTACATACGGCTTAAAGAACCGACCGAATATTTCCAGTAAAGAGGAAGTCGAAGAGCTGATTGATCTTCTGGGTCTTCGGGAACATCTTGATAAAAGTATCGAACAACTTTCTGGTGGACAGAAACAGCGTGTGGCACTGGCTCGCACGATGGTGATGAAACCTCGCATTTTGCTGTTAGACGAGCCGCTTTCCGCTTTAGATGGTGTTATCAAGGAATCCATTAAAGATCGAATCAAAACGATTGCGAGGGAGTACAACCTGACAACAATCATTGTGACACACGACCCAGAAGAAGCACTCACCCTTTCGGATCAGGTGTTGATTATCGAGGGAGGCATGGTTTCTCAGTATGCACGTCCGGAAAGTATCATTCATACCCCGAAAAACGACTTTGTACGGAAATTCATTTTGAACCAACTGGAAATCAAACGCAACAATATTTATGCACTGTTTGGCGATAAAATGGTTTATGCGGCGACACAGGCGGTGTAAACGAAACATGAAGATGCGAAAAAATATTGAATTAAAGTTTATTTTTTTGATTATAGTGGTGATTTTTGCTCTATTTTTAGTGGTTCCATTGCTGGTGCTTTTGGGCAGGTCTATTGTTGGAGAACAAGGGATTACATTTGAGTTTTACAGTTCTGTTATAACCAGAAAAGATTTTCTCCCTGCGTTGGGACACAGCTTTTGGGTAGCTGCTGTTGCCGCCCTTTTTGCAACGGCTGTCGCATTTGTGCTGGCTTATGTGATTCATTATACAAATACTCCACGATGGTTCAAGCAGACAATCAAAGCGATCGCCATGTTACCAATGTTCCTGCCAACCATCACTTACGGGTTTGCCATCATTTATTCTTTTGGTAAACAGGGACTGATTACCAGGTTGTTTGGCACACAGCTTTTTGATATTTATGGTTTTATGGGATTGGTGATAGGATATGTGATTTACACAATTCCCGTTGCATTCCTTTTGATCCATAATACAATGGGATATATTGACAAAAAAACTCTTGTAGTGTCCAAGGTAATGGGAGATGGAAACATATCAACCTTTTGGATTGCTGTGCTTCGTCCGTTATTGGGTACATTAGCTGGAGCGTTTGTTCAAGCATTTTTCTTAAGTTTCACAGACTTTGGTATCCCTGCCTCTGTAGGCGGCAGCTATGATGTGGTTGCCACTACACTTTATAATAAGATGATTGGCGGTATCCCTGATTTCAATCGGGGCGCTGTGGTTGCCGTTATCATGCTCCTTCCTTCAATCGGAAGTATTTGTATACTCCGTATCCTTGAGCGTTTTAATATCCGGTATAACCGTATTTCAGATGTGGAACTTCGGAAAAGTCCAGTTCGTGACGTTAGTTGGGGAGCAGTGAGCTCGGTTTTGTCTGTATTGGTGCTATCCATTTTTGCCGTTATTTTTGTTGTACCAATAGTCGAAGAATGGCCCTATAAAACCGGATTTTCACCGGAACACTTCCAGACTGTATTTATGGACAGTGAATTGGTTGGCTCTTATATTCATTCGATCAGCATGGCGTTTTGTACAGCTCTGTTTGGTACATTACTGGCGTATGGTGCAGCTTTGATTACGGCTCGCAGCACATTATCCAATCGCTATAAACGTACCATTGATAGTATTTCCTTGGTTACAAATGCTATCCCCGGTATGGTGCTGGGTGTTGCTTATATGTTCCTGTTTCCGGGGACGCCTTTGCAGAATACGCTGACCCTCATGGTGTTGTGTAACATTGTCCATTATTTTTCAACCCCTTATCTGATGATGAAGAATTCCCTTTCCAAAATGAATGCCGGTTGGGAAACAACAGCAGTTCTGATGGGGGACAGCTGGATTAAAACAATTGTTCGAGTTGTAACACCCAATGCCCTTTCCAGCCTTTTGGAAGTGTTCAGTTATTATTTTATTAATGCAATGGTTACCATCAGCGCCCTGGTGTTTATCGCAGGGGCAAGGACGATGGTTCTGACTACCAAAATCAAACAGCTGCAATACATCAATAAATTTAATGAAGTGTTTGTATTGTCGCTGCTGATTTTAATAACTAATTTAATTGCAAAAGCTCTGTTTTCATTGCTTGCAAAAAATGGTAAAAAGAAAAATAAAGTAAAATAGGAGAGATCAGAAATGAAAAACAAAAGATTTTTGGCCTGCTGCCTGGCCGCTGTAATGGGAATGTCACTTTTGGCTGGATGTAGTTCTGACGGAGGAAGTACAGCTGATGCTGGCGCACAAGTTGTCATTTACTCCAACGCAGACGACGAAGCGATTACTGCAATGAAAAATGCTCTGGACGCCAATGGCTATGAAGGAAAATACATAGTACAAGGATTCGGCACTTCTGAGCTCGGCGGTAAATTGCTGGCAGAAGGAAAAAACCTGGAGGCAGATTTAGTTACCATGAGCACTTTTTATCTCCAGAGTGCGCAGGATACGAATGATATGTTCCTGCCTCTGGAATTCGATGTAAAAACCCTGGACGAATTCCCAGATTATTGCGCACCCATTACTTCTCAGGAAGGTGCTATCATTTTGAATACGGAATTGCTGGAGCAGGAAGGGCTTCCACGTCCTGCCAGCATCAAAGATCTTGCTGACCCGGTGTATGAAGGACAGCTGGCAGTTACCGATATTCAGTCCTCTTCTACAGCATGGCTCCTTATCCAGGCGCTGGTTGATGCTTATGGTGAAGATGGTGCAGAAAAAACGCTGGCAGCAATTTACAAAAATGCTGGAGACCACATTGAAACCTCTGGTTCCGGTCCGTTGAAGCTCTGCCGTGCCGGTGAAATTGCAGTTGGATTTGGTCTGCGGCATCAGGCAGTAGCAGATAAAGCCGATGGACTTCCCATTGATTTTGTGGACCCGACCGAAGGGAATTTTTCCCTGACCGAATCTGTTGCCGTACTGGATAAGGGCGAAAAAACGAATCCGTTAGCAATGGAAATGGCGCAGTGTATTATTGAAAACGGTCGGGAAGAACTTCAGCAGACCTACCCGAACCCTCTCTATGAAGGTGAAAGTTCTGATGCTGTGAATAAATCTGCTTATCCCAAGACTTTTTCGGAACCGTTGACTTTTGAATTGTTCCAGAAACACCAGCAGCTCTCCGAAAATGCCAAACCGTAAACTATTTGAATCTTGTATTACCCTAAGAAAGGACATTGACTTATGAATACCTATAAACTGTTAACCCCTGGTCCTCTGACAACCACAGACACTGTGAAAAAAGAAATGATGGTAGACCACTGCACCTGGGATGATGATTACAAGGCAATCACCCAGGACATCCGCCGCCGGCTCCTGAAGCTCGCCGGCGTTTCGGGTGAAGAATATACCTCCGTATTGATGCAGGGCAGTGGTACTTTTGGTGTAGAAAGCGTTTTTTCCAGCATCATTGGGAATGACGAAAAGGTGCTGATTTGCTCCAACGGCGCATACGGCGAACGTATGACCCAGATTTGTGACCGTAACCGTATTGCCTATGCCCACTACCAGCAGGTATATAACAAAGTCCCGGATGCTACAGAAGTAGCTCACCGTTTGGCAGAAGATCCATCCATCACCCATGTTGCAATGGTACACAGTGAAACCACCAGCGGCATCCTGAATGATATTCAGTCTGTAGGAAAAGTTGTTAAGGAAGCAGGACGGACCTTTATCGTGGACGCTATGTCGTCTTTTGGTGGAATGGAAATTCCGGTTGCGGACTGGGGGATTGATTTTCTGGTCTCCAGCGCCAATAAATGTATCCAAGGAGTTCCCGGCTTCTCCTTTATCATTTGCCGTCGGGACAAGTTGCTTGCCAGTGAGGGCAAGGCGCGTTCCCTTTCCCTTGATCTGTTGGATCAGTGGAAGGTAATGGAAAAAGACGGGAAGTGGCGTTATACCTCCCCCACCCATGTAGTTCTGGCTTTTGCACAGGCGCTGAAAGAACTGGATGCTGAGGGGGGGATTCCTGCCCGCTGCAAACGGTACACAGAAAATAATCATTTACTGATTCAAAAAATGAGGGAACTTGGCTTCAACACTTATATTGACAGCAGCCATCAGGGATCAATTATTACTACTTTCTTTTACCCCTCCTATGCCTCATTTCAGTTCTCGGAATTTTATCAGTATATCAAAGAGCGTGGTTATGCAATCTATCCTGGAAAACTGACCGATCTGAATACGTTTCGTATTGGGAATATTGGAGAAATTTATCAAGAGGATATTGAAAAATTGACTCAAATCATTGAGGCGTTTCTTGAGAGAAAAAGGGGGAATAAAGAATGATAGAAGCCGTTATTTTTGACTGGGCAGGCACAACGGTAGATTACGGCTGCTTTGCACCGGTACAGGCTTTTGTGGAAGCCTTTGCTCATTTTGGCATTGAAGTGACAATGGAAGAAACCCGTAAGCCGATGGGTATGCTTAAAATTGAGCACATCCGTACAATGCTTAAAATGGAACGGATTGCAAAGCTATGGGAAGAAAAGTATGGGTGTGCTGCTGACGATAAAGATGCACAGGCAATTTATGAACAATTTGAACCGAAACTGCTTTCCATCCTGAACCGTTATTGTGAACCGAACCCTTTGGTTTTGGACGCCGTGGCAGAATTGCGCCGGATGGGGTTGAAGATTGGTTCCACTACAGGATACACGGATAAGATGATGGAAATTGTTGTGCCGGAAGCCGCAAAACAGGGCTATTCCCCTGATTGCTGGTTCAGCCCGGACAGTGTTGGAGGAAAAGGCCGTCCCTATCCTTATATGATCTTTCAAAATATGCAGCACTTGCAGATTTCTTCTGTCAGGAATATTGTCAAGGTTGGAGATACGGTATCTGATATCAAGGAAGGGGTAAATTCTGGCGTTTGGTCTGTTGGCATTATTGAAGGAAGTTCGGAATTGGGGCTGAACGAGAAAGAGTGGACAAGTCTTTCTTCTGGCGAGAAAAAATCCGCCTCAAAACGGGTAGAAGCATCCTTCCGAAATGCAGGTGCGCATTTTGTTATTCAAAATATGGCCGAACTTCCTGGCTTAATTCATATGCTGGGGATTTAAGTTTATATACAAAGTTCAGCGGGACTGTTTTCATTTTTGGAAACCGTCCCGTCTTTTATTTATAGATAAAATTACATGTTAAGTAAAACTCTTGTTTCAACAAGTTCTCTCTTGCTTGTGGCAGAAACTTTCGTCTTTAAACTGTAGAATAACTATCGTCGATACAGTAATGTTGTAAAAACTCGAACATCATATTTGTCATCACTGTAATGGAAATCGAAAATATAATCGTATTTCAAAAGAGAAAATGCCCTTGACAAATCTCGTCTCAAAAGACGATTTTAAGTAAATACGCAAAAGAAAATCATTTTTCAAATACCGCGTTTTTTGTGGACGACGGGTATTCTGGAACGAATTGAAAATGGAGAAGTAGCGACGTTAATTGTCAAGGATATGTCGCGTCTTGGTCGTGATTATCTGAAAGTGGGCTTTTATACAGAAGTCCTGTTCATGGAAAAGGGTGTGCGGTTTATCGCTATCAACAACGGCATAGACAGCGCGAACCAGCAGGATAGCGACTTTACCCCTTTTTTGAATATTATCAATGAGTGGTATGCGAAAGACACAAGTAAGAAAATCCGCGCTGTGATGAAGTCAAAAGGGGAAGCAGGAGAACATCTCTGTACCAATCCGCCATACGGATATATGAAAGCCCCAGATAACAAAAAACAGTGGATTGTAGATGAAGAAGCCACCAGGGTAGTCAAACGGATATTTGCCCTGTGCCTTGACGGTTACGGGCCGTCGCAGATTGCCCGTATTCTGAAAGAGGACAAAGTTATAACGCCGACTATCCATTTTCAGCAGATGGGCAGAGCAACAAGGAATACGCCGCCGGATAATCCCTATAACTGGACGGGTGACACCATAGCTGATATTTTGGAGCGTCCAGAGTATCAAGGGCATACAGTAAACTTCAAGACCTACAAACAGTCTTATAAGAGCAAGAAAACCTGTTACAATCCAGAATACATCTAATCCTGAAATCCGCGCCAGTGTGGGAGAAGCGCTTATCGGCCGGAGAGAGAAATTTTTAATTCAGTCCCATATATGCTCCATATGGAAAAACGGGCAGTATGAGCGCAGCAGAAATATTGACGAGGTAAAAAAAGGCTTTGAGGAAATGCTGACGCTTTTGCGGACAGATTATATTGATGTTGGGATGATTCACTATGTGGATTCACTGAAGGACTGGGAAGAAATCGCTCAGGGCCCTGTGCTGCAGTATGTTTTGGATTTAAAGAAAGCCGGAAGGATACGTCATATCGGGCTTAGCAGCCATAATCCCCAGGTGGCGTTAAAAGCGGTGCAGAGCGGCCATATCGAGGTATTGATGTTCAGCGTAAATCCATGCTATGATTTACAGCCGGCCATTGAAGATGTGGAAGACCTGTGGCGTGAAAAGAATTATGCGGCGCCATTGGTGAATATGGATTCAGAGCGCCAGGAACTGTATGAAGTCTGTCAGAGACTTGGCGTGGGAATCACCGTAATGAAAGTTTTTGGCGGCGGTGATTTGCTGGACGCCTCCCTGTCTCCGGCCGGAAAGGCATTAACGGCGAATCAATGCCTGCATTATGCTCTGACACGCCCGGCGGTGGCTTCCGTTTTGGTTGGAGCCCATACGGCTGAACAGCTTCAAACCAGCCTGGCTTATGAGGAAGCCCCTGATGAAGCAAAGGATTATGCTTTGGCCTTTTCTGCTTTTCCGAATATTAGCTGGAAGGGACATTGTATGTATTGCAGCCATTGTGCGCCGTGTCCGAAAAATATCGATGTTGCTTTAGTGACAAAATTTTTAAATTTGGCTCGGGCTCAGGGAGAAATCCCGGAGACTGTCCGTGAACATTATGCGGTGCTTCCGCACCATGCCGGAGAATGTATCCAGTGCGGCGCCTGTGAAACCCGATGCCCTTTCGAAGTCCCTATTATTGAGAATATGGAAGCGGCAAAGCAAATGTTTGGAATATAGAAAAAGAAAGGATATTTCTTTGCCGCCGGGTAAAGAGTTAAGCGTCAGGCTTTCTATCGTCAGACCTTCAAAGATAGAAAGCGCTGGCGTTTTTTTGAAAAAATATCGAACAAACGTTTGCAAAGAGAACATATGTATGGTATAATGAGGATGTGTATAAGGTGTAGAACTGTAAGGAGGCAATGTGATGGAATTTTTGGCAGCCGAGGACATGATACAGAAAAAACTGACAATTTTAGCAGATGCTGCAAAGTACGATGTGGCGTGTACATCTTCGGGTGTGGACAGGAGAAACGGCGGTAAAGGTATGGGAAACTCTCGGGCCTGCGGAATCTGCCATAGTTTTGCTTCCGATGGACGGTGCATTTCTTTGTTGAAGATACTTTTATCCAATGATTGTGTTTATGACTGCGCCTATTGTAAGAATCGATTGAGTAATGATGTGCCCCGGGCCACATTTACGCCGGAAGAAATATGCCAGTTGACGATGGGGTTTTATCGCAGAAATTATATCGAGGGGCTGTTCCTGAGTTCCGGCGTGGTGAAAAATCCTCATTATACGATGGAGCTGATGCTGGAAACTTTGCAGCTTTTGCGGGAAAAATATCAGTTTTACGGGTATATTCATGTGAAATCCATTCCGGGAGCCGATGAGGAGTTGATTCGACGGGCAGGATTTTATGCGGACAGGATGAGCTGTAATCTGGAGCTGCCGACGGCAGAGGGGTTGAAAAAGCTGGCCCCGAATAAAAACCGAAAAATGATTTTGAAACCTTTGCGGCAGGTACAGCAGGGAATTTTGCAGAATAAAGAGGAATTGATGGTGTATCATCATGCGCCGAAGTTTGTTCCTGCGGGGCAGAGTACCCAGGTTATGGTTGGAGCAACGCCGGAGAGTGATTATCAGATTATTTCGGTGGCGGAAGCCTTATATAAAAAATTTGCCCTGCGCCGGGTGTTCTATTCGGCTTATGTGGCGGTAAATGAAGATAATCTGCTTCCGGCGGTAGATACGAAGCCGCCCCTTTTGAGGGAACACCGTTTGTATCAGGCGGACTGGCTGCTGCGGTATTATGGATTCAGGGCAGACGAGCTTTTAAGTGAGCAGCATAATTCCTTCAATATTGCGCTGGACCCCAAATGCGACTGGGCGCTTCGGAATCTGGATCAGTTTCCGGTGGAGATCAACTGGGCATCCTATGAGATGCTGCTGAGAGTTCCGGGGGTCGGTGTTGTGGGAGCGCGGAGAATATGTCAGGCCCGGCGGCATGCCACATTGAACTTTAATGATTTAAAAAGAATGGGTATTGTTCTGAAGCGTGCCATATATTTTATTACCTGTTCCGGGAAGATGATGTATCGGATAAATTTTAATGAGGATTCGATTACCCGGAATCTTCTGTCTGTGAATGAGCGGCTGCCGAGAGAGGTGCGGGAGTCTATTTCCGGTTATCACCAGCTTTCCATGTTTGATGACAGTCAGGCAGGACAGTGGCAGATTCCGCTGCCGGCGCTGCGGGAGGTGGTCGTATGAAAAATCAGAGGATTTATATGTGCGAAGATTCGCTGGAAGGCATATTATCTGCTGTCCATGCGGCCTATATGAGCCGCTATGGCCATGAATATCAAACCATAGCCGCAGGAGACTATGTGGAGTCATCCCTCTTTGCCGAAATTATTCCGGTGGAGACGGATGTGGATAAGGCGACGCGGGTGGCCGATGCCGTCATCCATAAAATTTCAGGCTATGCCTGGATTTTAGTGAAATATGCGGCGATGTCCTGCCATATGGATAAGGGGGATACAATTTATCGATTTCTTGTTAAAGGCTTTCGTATTGGCCGAAAAGTGACGGAACAGCTTGCCGACCCGGTGGTCATGCGGATGATAAAACTGGAAAGAGGCGTTATGCGGGAAAAAGACCATTTCTACGGTTTTGTTCGTTTCAGGGAATTGAGCAGCGGTGTGCTTTTTGCAAAGATAGCGCCGAAACATCATCAGATTCCCCTGATGGCCGAACATTTTGCGGACAGATATCCGCTGGAAAACTGGATGATTTATGATGAACGGCGGCATGAAGTCTGTGTTCATGAGGTTGGAAAGGGCTGGTGGATTGCCGGAGATGTAACGCCGAATGAAGAGGCGGTTTCCGATGTTTCCGACAGTCAGAAACAGTTTGAACAGTGGTGGAAGCAGTTTTATGAAACCATTGGAATTAAGGAGCGAAGGAATCCCCGCTGCCGCATGAACATGATGCCCAAGATGTATTGGAGCAATATGCCGGAAATGATGGGGAAATGAAGCAGGGGATGATTCTGCCATAAAAATATTGAAAATCTCTATTTTGCCGGGTATACTGTATCCGGGAGGCATGAAAAATGAGTAGAATTATTTTAGCTTCTGCATCTC
The DNA here is from genome assembly GCA_900549105.1 of uncultured Eubacteriales bacterium. Taxonomy (GTDB): domain Bacteria; phylum Bacillota; class Clostridia; order Lachnospirales; family Lachnospiraceae; genus Frisingicoccus. The sequence continues at coordinate 26,420 of URND01000013.1, read as the reverse complement.
CGAGAAGGCGGGAGTTATTAACACAGATTGGATTAAAATTTGAAATCATACCAAGTCATAAAGAAGAAGACATGCGGGGAAATCGTCCGGCCCAGGTGGTTATGGGACTGGCCGCGGATAAGGCCGGAGATATCTTTGCTCAGATTGGAGGTGCGGCCCAGCCGGATGTGCTGGTTATCGGCGCAGATACGATTGTTGCATTGGATAATATCATTTTGGGGAAACCAAAGGATGAAGCGGACGCACTGAAAATGCTTCAGTTTCTTCAGGGAAAGACCCACCAGGTTTATACGGGCGTTTGCATGATGACGGCAGATATGACCCAGATGTTTTATGAAAAGACGGATGTCGCAATGTATCCGGCAGATGAAGAACAATTGAGAGAATATATCCGTACCGGAGAACCGATGGACAAGGCGGGAAGCTATGCCATCCAGGGCCGCGGTTCCGTATTTATCCGGGAGATACATGGAGATTATAACAACGTGGTTGGACTTCCGGTGGCTCAGATTTGGCAGCGGCTGATGAAAGATGAAATGACGCGAAAGATTGTGCTTGAGAATAAAGAATGATTGCATCCGTTGAATAGTCGTGCTAAAATAGTAAAGGTTAGCTGAATTTTAGAGTAAGGGGCTTTTTATGTCAAATTATGATTTTGTGGATGAAGAATTTCATCAGTTCGTTCAACAATTTCATACGGAAGAGCAGAGAGTGCTGTTGGCTTTTTATCGGGAGCTGGTTGGAAAACGGAAGATACCTTATAAAATTAAGGACCGGAATTTCCAGGTGAATGTTCAGATGAATCAGGGATTTGCAATTACTGCGGAGTTTCAGGATGTGCTCATTGAGGATGGGCGCCATCCAAAAGAAATTCTTATGGAAAATCTGCGGGGCGAACGGCTGGAAGATGGGCGGTATCGTCTGAGTTTTACAAATCGTCTGGCTTCCGGCGAGGGACAGGCTCCGAAAGAAAGCGCATTTTCCTTTTCATCTCTGCGGGGCGGTGTGCGCCTTTGGAATTATCGTGTACATATGCTTAAATTAAAGGCGGATACGATTGGCCTGCCATGGAATCTTTTGAATGAGACATTGGAAGCTGTTGAGCAGAAGAAACAGGTTCTTGGAGAAAGTTATCTCAATATCCATGAACAGAAGGCGCTGCATATTTTTGAGTTTTTGCGTCCTTATTTTCATCTTTATTTATTGCCGACAACGAAAATCGGCTTTGGCAAATCGACGGTTTTATATGATTCGGACCAGGTGGAATGGACATTAGATTCGGCCAAAATGCACAGAGGTGCGGAGTTTTTTGCCAGCCTTGGGTTAAGGCGTCTGGCGGATTATTTTTTGAAAAGAGAATGTAATGACCGGGAACTGGTTCAGGAATTGCTGTATACGATGCGCACCCTCAAAGGAAATATTTTGTTCAAGACATTGAATCATCTTTTGGAAGAGTGCGGGAGAGACCGGCAGGGATTATATGAGAGCGACCGTGATATGATTAATTTCCGCTCTTATATCCGGGAAAAGATTCAGAAAGTTTTTGCGGACCATGGGTGGAGAGGCAGTTACCCATCCTTTATGGCGGTTTCCCGGCCGGATTTTATTGAAGTCTCTAATATCTATAAGCGTCAGTATGCCTATCTTAATGAGAAGATGAAGTTTATTTATTTTGACTTTATTGAGAGTATTGTCGATGGTCAATATCATATCACACCGATTACCGGGATGATTCTTCCGAAAAATACAAATATTGATTATCGTAAATGCACCAGTGTGGATTGCTTTTTCCTGGATGGAGGACGCCGGAATGGCGCTGTCTTTGGAGATTTGACTGTGTCTGAAGATATGACGCGCAAGGAAATCAAAGAAAAGATGGAGCAGCTCTCGGCGGTACTGGATTATCAGCAAAGGACTTGACATTATATATAAAAAGTATTATTATAATTAACGTAAATTGAATATGAACTTCAGGGCAGGGTGCAAGTCCCTACCGGTGGTATAGCCCACGAGCCGAAAGGCCGATTCGGTGAAATTCCGAAGCCGACAGTATAGTCTGGATGAAAGAAGTGAATGATGGATACAGTTTTGTTTGCTATGCTCTGGAATGATATATTCCAGAGCTTTTTGTTTTTCGGATTTCCACGGGTATGTGTGATGTGGAAAAGGCAATCGAACAAAATACGGTCTATATATGATGAACCACAGCCCTGAAACCGGCATGTGGTTTTTTGCTTTTTAAAGAAAAATATACCGGAGAAAGAAGGCGTATATTGAGATGACAAGCAGTTATCCGGAAGAACAGAGAAAAATTGATGAAATGTATATGGAGCGGGCGTTGGCTCTGGCGGCCAGAGGCCGGGGGACGACAACTCCAAATCCCATGGTGGGAGCGGTTATCGTTAAAGACGGCCGGGTTATCGGTGAAGGCTATCATATCCGGGCCGGAGAGGGCCATGCGGAGGTCAATGCTTTCAGAAATGCAGAGGAAAATGGGGAGGATGTGACCGGGGCAACCATGTATGTGACTCTGGAGCCCTGTTCCCATTATGGCAAGACACCGCCATGTGCGGATAAGATTGTTGAAAAAGGAATTGGCCGGGTTGTGGTTGGCGCATTGGATTCCAATCCCCTTGTTGCCGGCCGCGGAATTGAAAAAATCCGCAGTGCAGGGATTCCGGCAGTTACCGGAATTCTGGCGGAGAAGTCCATTGCATTAAACGAAGTATTTATGAAATATATCGTTACAAAGCGGCCTTTTGTTGTTTTAAAAGCAGCCATGTCGCTGGATGGAAAAATTGCGACGGCGGATGGAGAATCCCAGTGGATTTCCTGCGAGACATCCAGGGAAGAGGTCCAGCGGCTGCGGCATGAGCTGACAGGGATTATGGTCGGCATCGGTACGGTGCTTGCGGATGACCCGATGTTAAACTGCCGGATTCCGGGAGGCAAGCAGCCGGTGCGGATTGTTGTGGACAGCCGTTTGATGATTCCGGAGGATTCCAGGCTGGTAAGTTCGGCCGGAGAATATCCGTTAATTGTGGCAGCTTTGAAAAATTGTAACGAGGCCAAAAAACAAAAGCTGGAAGCCTGCGGCGTGCAGGTGCTTGAAGTGGAAGCGAACCCGGAGGGACATGTGGATTTGAATATTCTCATGGATTGCCTGGGCGCAATGCAGATTGACAGTATTTTGCTGGAAGGCGGCGGCCGTTTGACGGAGGGCGCTTTGCAGGCCGGAATTGTGGACAAGGTTCAGTTCTATATCGCACCGATGCTGATTGGCGGCGAGGGTGCGAAAACCCCGGTCGAGGGCCGCGGAATTCATGTTTTGAGTAAGGCATGGCATATTTCGGACTGGAAAGCGGAAACGATTGGTGATGACATAAAAATTACCGGTTATATCAGGGAAGGCAGGTGAGCAGGGTGTTTACAGGGATCATTGAAGAAATGGGTGTGCTGAAAGGCGTAAAACATGGGGCAAAGTCCTCTGTTCTGACGATTGCAGCCGGTAAAGTCCTTGAGGGGACGAAGCTTGGCGACAGCATTTGCACCAATGGCGTATGTCTCACGGTGACAAAGCTCGGCTCAGGCACCTTTGATGCGGACGTCATGGCTGAATCTCTCCGGAGGACAAACCTCGGCGATTTAAGACCGGGAGATAAAGTGAATCTGGAGCGGGCGCTTCGGCTTTGCGACCGTCTCGGCGGACATATTGTCAGCGGCCATGTGGACGGCACGGGAAGGGTCCTATCGCTGGAACGGGAAGACAATGCGGTTTGGGTGACCGTTGAAGCGGCGCCGGACATTTTAAAATATATTATTGAGAAAGGTTCCATAACCATCGATGGCATCAGCCTGACAGTGGCTTATGTGGATAATAAAATTTTCAAGGTTTCCATTATTCCTCATACAGGGGAAGAAACCACACTGCTGAAAAAGAAAGCCGGCGACCGGGTAAATCTGGAAAACGATTTGATTGGCAAGTATGTGGAAAAACTTCTGAAAGGGCCGGAGGAAGCGAAGGAGCCTGCGAAAGAAACGATTGATGAAGACTATTTAAGAAAATACGGTTTTATCTAATCGATTTTACTAAACAAAGAAAGAAGGACTTAGAAGATGAGCGAAACATTTAAATTCAATACCATTGAGGAAATCATCGATGATTTGAAAGCCGGAAAAAATATTGTTCTTATTGATGATGAGGACAGAGAAAATGAAGGCGATGTCATTTGTGCTGCAGAATTTGCCACACTGGAAAATGTAAACTTTATGGCGGCTTATGCCAGAGGGCTGATCTGCATGCCGATGTCCAGGGAATATGTGGATAAATTGGGACTCCATCAGATGTGTGTTCATAATACAGATAATCATGAAACTGCCTTTACAGTGTCCATTGACCATGTGGATACAACAACAGGCATTTCCGCCTATGAGCGTTCTATTACAGCGATGAAAACTGTGGCGGATGATGCGAAACCGGAAGATTTCAGACGGCCGGGGCACATGTTCCCGCTGTTGGCCAGAGACGGCGGCGTGATTGAGCGGCGCGGTCATACGGAAGCAACCGTTGATTTAATGAAAATTGCCGGATTGAAATCGGTTGGCCTTTGCTGTGAAATTATGAAAGAGGACGGCATGATGGCCCGGACACCGGATTTGGTGAAATTTGCTGAAGAACACGGACTGAAAATTGGCACAGTGAAGGATTTAGTTCATTATCGGAAAACTCATGAGAGCTTTGTTGAATGTGTGGCAAAGGCAAAGATGCCGACACGCTACGGATATTTTGATATTTACGGATATATCAACAAGTTAAATGGCGAACATCACGTTGCTTTGGTTAAAGGCGATATATGGGACGGTAAACCGGTTCTCTGCCGCGTACATTCCGAGTGCCTTACCGGCGATGCGCTGGGTTCCCGGCGCTGTGACTGCGGACAGCAGTATGATGCAGCCATGAAACGGATTGCAGCCGAGGGCCGCGGCGTGCTTCTCTATATGCGCCAGGAAGGCCGCGGTATTGGTTTGATTAATAAAATCCGGGCTTACGAGCTCCAGGATCAGGGCTATGACACTATTGAAGCCAATATCAAACTGGGATTCCCGGCAGATATGCGTGATTATACGATTGGTACGCAGATTCTTGTGGATTTGGGCATCAAAGAAATGCGCCTTATGACAAACAATCCGGAAAAAGTATATGGCCTTGAGGGCTATGGACTTTCGATTGTGGAGCGTGTTCCGATTCAGATGGAACTTGGCGAGGACGATGCTTTCTATCTGAAAACAAAACAGGAAAAAATGGGCCACTGGCTCACATACAAATAAAAGTAAAAAAATAAGATAAAACGGAGGATATAAAAATGAAAACATTTGAAGGAAGATTAGTAGCAGAAGGATTAAAAGTAGGCATTATCGTAGCTCGTTTTAATGAATTTATCGGTTCCAAATTACTCAGCGGCGCTATTGACGGCCTTGTACGTCATGGCATGAATGAAGACGACATTGAAGTTGCATGGGTGCCGGGAGCATTTGAAATCCCTGTCGCTGCTCAGAAAATGGCCCAGAGCAAAAAGTATGATGCGATTATCTGCCTTGGCGCTGTCATAAAAGGCTCCACATCCCATTATGACTATGTATGTGCTGAAGTTTCCAAGGGCGTTGCTTCCGTATCTCTTCAGTATGGCTTACCTGTCATGTTTGGCGTTCTCACCACAGATAATATTGAGCAGGCCATTGAACGTGCAGGTACAAAGGCTGGAAACAAAGGATATGACTGTGCACTCAGCGCTATTGAAATGGCAAATCTTTTTCGCCAGATGTAATCGAGGGTAACGATGGAAAATATTCAGACAATTATTTTTGACTATGACGGAACTCTCCACAATAGTACGAAAATTTATACGGATGTGTTCCGTCAGGTCTATCGGGAAATGGTAGCTGCCGGGGATGCCCCTGAGCGGGAATTCAGAGATGATGAGATTACAAAATGGCTGGGCTACAGTGTACAGGATATGTGGGATTCTTTCCAGCCGGAATTTTCTCAACAGAAAAAAATGTTTTATGCCGGGGAAATCGGCCGTTTTATGACAGAAAAAGTTCAGAACAAAGAGGCTGTTCTTTATGACGGGGCTTTGGAAACATTGCAGTATCTTAAAGATAAAGGCTATTATCTGGTCTATCTGAGTAATTGCAGACATTCCTATATGGATTTGCATGCGGATTGTTTTGGACTGGGGAATTATTTTGACGATATGTATTGCAGCGGCGATTATGAGCAGAAACCCAAATATGAAATTTTTAACGTAATTAAAGAAAAATATCCTTCCGAATACCTTATGGTTGGAGACCGTTTTCATGACATGGAGGTCGCCAGGTATCATAAAGTTTATACGGCCGGCTGTGTTTATGGCTTTGGGTCGAGGGAGGAAATCGGGATGGCCGATGTATTGCTGGAGGATATCAGGGATTTACAAAAGATACTTTAAGTGATACATTAAACCGGGAGGCGATTTGAATGAAAGAATTTCGTATCGTGCCGACGATTAAACAGTGCGACACGGTAAAAGAATTTTGCGGACAGTTAAACCCGTCACAGGGGGATTTGATTTTTGTCAGCGGCGGGACTTATAAACGTTATTTTGAGGGGCTGACCGGAGAGGCAAAAGTCGTGGATTACCGCCGGTATATTCAGGGTGAGCCGAGTGATGTGATGGTTGAAAAAATGCACGAAGCGGTGGGAGATTATAAATATCATCGCGTGATCGCTGTCGGGGGCGGCGCCATTTTGGATGTGGCCAAGCTGTTTGTCCTGAAAAAAATGACGCCTGTGTTGGAGCTTTATGATAAAAAGTTCCCTCCGGTTCGGGATAAGGAATTGATTCTTGTGCCGACAACCTGCGGTACAGGCAGTGAAGTGACCAATATCGGCGTTTTGATTCTGGAATCCAGAAATACAAAACTCGGTCTGGCGGATGATGCGCTTTTAGCAAATGAAGCCGTTCTTATTCCGGAACTTCTGGAGGGACTGCCATTCCGATTTTTTGCGACAAGTTCTATTGATGCGCTGATTCATGCGGTGGAATCCTTTACATCACCGAAGGCCAGTCCGTTTTCACGGATGTATTCAACAGAAGCTATCCGCATGATTTTAAATGGTTTTAAGCAGATTGGGGCGAAGGGCGAAGATGAGCGGCTGAATCACATGAAAGGCTTTCTTATGGCAAGCAATTATGCCGGAATTGCTTTCAGCAATGCGGGTTGTGCCGCGGTTCATGCCATGAGCTTTCCGTTGGGCGGCAGATACCATGTGCCTCACGGCGAGGCAAACTATGCCCTGTTTACCGAAGTTTATAAAATGTATCAGAAACTTCAGCCGGTGGGAGCCATTCAGGATTTGAACCGGTTGCTGGCTGAATGTCTCGGATGCCCGGAATCTCAGGTGTATGAAGCTTTGGAAACACTGTTAAACAAGCTTCTGCAGAAGCAGCCGCTGCGGGCCTACGGCGTGAAAGAAAGCGAACTGGAAGAATTCACGGATATCGTTATAGAAAAGCAGGGACGACTGATGGCCAATAATTATACGGAACTCAACCGGGAAACCGTATTAGAGATTTATAAAACATTGTATTGATTGAATAATAGATTTCTGAGACAGGCTCTAAATATTACATGAAAAATAATTGTGGTAGGATGAATCCAAATAAAGCTTATCAGAGGTCATGAGATTGGGCTAAATCAAATAGGTTTGATCCTTTCAGTAAATGCTTTTAATACATATGAAAGTTTAATCTAAGGGAGAAACAGAAATGGCAAAAATATGTTGGAATTGTGGTAAAAAAATAAATCCATTGGTATATAGTGCAAAAATGAACATACACGGTGTAGAAGGCGAATTTTGCAATAAATGTTCAGATACCTTTGAACCACTTATGCGACAGATTAATACAATTAGTAATGTTAGAGATTATGAAAATACTTTGGATAGAATAAACTATTTATTTGAAAATAATTTATGTAATCAGGAATTAAAGGATTACATAATAGAAGAATTAGAAGACAAGCTTAGATTAAATGGTTGGGAAGAAAAAATACTTGAATATAGAGAGGAAAAAAAAGAAAAAGAGGAAAATGAAAAAAGAAAAAAGGAAATTGACGTTGCATATAAACAGTTAAGTAAAAATTTCAAGATTACGACTGGTTATGATTTTCAAGGATACGTTATAGAAAATTATCTTGGTATTGTAAGCGGTGAAGTTGTTCTTGGCACAGGCTTTATTAGTGAATTTACAGCCAACCTTTCCGATTTATTTGGTACATATTCAAATACATTTAGTGAAAAGATGAGAAGTGTCAAAGAAGAAGCACTTAACGTGTTGACAAAAAATGCAATGATGAAAGGTGCAAATGCAATTATTGGTGTGGACTTTGATTATTTAACATTTTCAAATAACATTCTGGGTGTCTCAGCTAATGGAACGGCAGTAGTTATAAAGAAAATTGATGAAGGAAATTGATTTTTTTAAACATTCAAGTATTATATTTTAATAGAAAGGGGGATGATAAAACTTTAGCTTGACAAAATAAGAAATTCGGTGTAATATAAGTGATGCTTATCTTCTGATGTTAATCTATCAGAATAGAATTAGAAATATTCTGATATTTACGTATCAGAATAAAATTAAAAAACAGCGTTGTAGATGGAATGAAAGATGACACTATCTTTCTGCCCTTTTACAACGCTTTTGTGCGTTTGGAATTGTTACACATATTCAACCGATACACACATTCAGGAGGTAGGTACTATGAAAAATATGACAAATAACGGAAAACGTTACAGCATCCAGTTGGCAAAGGCTTATGTTGTTTATATGATGCTCGGAAGCTATTTCAAGAGCAGCCAGTGCAAGAATCCTTGCGAGGCGGAGCATTTATACCTGCACTATCAGGAACTGCCGGGTCAGAAGCAGTTCAGAGAAGAAGAACAGGTTCTTCGGCTCGCGGGCGGAATTCAGCCGGAATTCAGAAAACGCATCAGCGAGTTAAAATGTGCAGTGCGTTTCTTCCGGAATAAAGAAGACTATTGCGTGTACTTTTTTACGGGATTTGAAGAAGTGCTGGCAACAATAAATCCGGAAGGATGGTGCGAACTTCGGTGTCTTGAATAGACACCGGAGTATCAGAAAGCAGGAGGGAGCGGAGATTATGTATTATGTGATGAGCGATATTCACGGCTGTTATAAAGAATACCGCAAAGTATTGGAAATGATTCATTTTAGCGAAGAGGATACATTATATGTCCTAGGGGATGTCGTGGACCGGGGGCCGGAGCCGATAAAGGTACTTCAGGACATGATGCTCCGCCCGAATGTCTTTCCGATTATCGGAAATCATGAATATATGGCGCTGATGGTGCTTAGAAAATTTTCTGTAGAGATAACCGAAGCAAATACAGAAAACTATTTATCTGCCGATGATATAACAAGTTATATGAACTGGTCTTTAAACGGGGGCCAGACGACCATGGAAAAATTTCGAAAACTTTCCCCGGATGAACAGCAGGATATTATGGAATACCTAGAGGAATTTACATTATATGAAGAAGTACAGGCAGGCGGAAGAAATTATGTGCTGGTTCATGGCGGATTTGAGCCTTTTGTACCGGGGAAACCTTTAGATGATTATGATTTGTCCGAGGTGATTTTTAAATCTCCGGATTATAATAAAGTCTATTTTGATGATTGCTGTCTGGTGACGGGGCATAGACCGACTTTATGGCTGGAAGGAGCGCAGCGGGGACGAATATTTGAAAAAAACAACCATATAGCGGTGGACTGCGGCTGCGTTTTTGGCGGGCGGCTGGGGGTTTATTGTTTGGATAATGGAAAAACTTGGTATGTGGAGGGGGAGAATGAATGTTCCGGATGACCGGAACATTGAAATTATGCCTTTCTGCTAAGGGGCTCTCTCCTTGTCTTTTTACACTTCTTTTTTTATTTTCAATATAAATTTTACATAAATTTTATAAACTGCATACAGAAAATTTTACCTTGGCGCGCCATAATTACAATGGAATTTTATGGTTAATCGAAAAAAGTTTTTTCTCACCCCGAAAAAACCAGATTTTTTTCGTATTCTATACATAGATAGGAGCCTGTTTATGAAACCAGATTATGACATTGTAAGCCGGGTATATGCGGCGAAGGAGGATGCGAAGGCTGCCGATGAACTTGTGCGGGAGTATCTTCCATTTATTAAATCAGAAACAGCGAAGTTCCTGAAACGGTTTCCCGTGGAGGGCCAGGATGACGAATTGGGAATTGCCATGTTTGCTTTTTATGAGGCGGCAATGGCATACAGCCGGGAAAAGGGCGCTTTTTTGAAACTGGCGGCAGTCGCTGTCCGGAATCGCCTTATTGATTATCAGCGCAGAGAGCAGCGACATGCGAAAAACTTCTCTCTGGATCAGACAGTGGGCGGCGATGGGGAAAGCCGTACCGTGATGGAGCAGTTGGACACCGGGCATGACGAGATAGCGCATTGTCAAATGCGCAAGGCTGCACGGGAAGAAATTGAAGATTTTGTCTGCCAGCTTTCTGAATTTGATCTGAAACTGACGGATATTGCGGATAATTGTCCAAAGCAGGAACGCACGATGGCAGCATGCCGCCGGGTGCTGGCCTACGCCAGAGAGAATCCGCTTTATCTGGAGCAGCTTGTTTCTACTCGGAAGCTTCCTGTAAGCCCGCTGTCCGAAGGAAGCGGCGTGGACAAAAAAACCTTAGAGCGGCATCGGAAATATCTGGTGGCGCTGCTTCTTGCATTTACCAATGGATTTGAGATTATCCGCGGACATCTTTGTCGGATGACGCCAAAAAAGGGAGGGGTGAACTGAATGGGATATCTTGTAATGGAATGTAGAGTCGGTTACGCTGTTGTTCTGGACAGTGAAGGACGATTTTTGAAGGTTCCCAACCTCGGATATGAGGTCGGCCAGGTGCTGGATTCGATTATTGAGTTGGATGAAGATATCTCCTCGAATTCGAATTGTGTTCAGAATTCAGCCCCGAAACAACAAATTCGCAAAAAACATTTTGCCCGCTGGGCCGCCATGGCAGCGTGCCTGTGCGTGATGCTTCTTGGAGGATGGGAATTTTGGCAGCTTCCGATCGGAACGGTTCGGATGCAGATTAACCCGGATGTTCAGATGAGTGTTAATCATTTTGACCGGGTGGTAGGGCTGGAAGGCCTGAATGAGGATGGAGAGACGCTGATTGAAGACTATCATTCTTATGGTAAAGCAGTTGAAACTGTGTCAGATGAATTGGCTGACCGGGCAATGGAAAAGGGATTTCTTCGTGAAGGCGGACAGATTACCCTCACGGTAGAGTCTGAACGGGAAAGATGGCGAACTGCCACAGAAGAAATATTGCTGCTGGAGTTGGAACTTCATCTTGAACATCGTATTACTGTAATAACAAATCCGGAAAGTCATTCCGAAACCTCAGAAAGTCCTCCGGGAACCTCAGATAGTCCTCCGGAAACCATTATCATTGAACCGGATAAGATTTTGCCTGAGCAAAGGAATACAAACGGTGGGCGTGAAGCGCATGAGGACACTGTGCCAAATATCAACCGCTATGAGGATGATGCAGAAAATGACGACGGAGAGAATGACGATGGAGATGAAGATGACGTAGTTAATGACGACATGGATGAAGATGACGTGGTTAATGACGACATAGATGAAGATGACGTGGTTAATGATGACATAGATGAAGATGACGGAGTTGATGACGACATAGATGATGATGGCGGAGTCGATGATGATGAGAATGATGATGACGGAGATGACAGCGAATAGAAAAAAATAAAAAAGTTTTTTTCAACCCCGATTTTGATTAGATCATTCCGTAATCTATATTTACAAGGCAAAAAGAAAGCCTAAAAAAGTAAAAAATGACGTGAGGAGAATTAAAAAATGAAAAAAATGAATTTGAAGAACATGTTTACAGTAGCTCTTTCAGGCGCTCTGGCGCTGTCCCTTCTTTCCGGATGCGGTACATCCCAGACTTCCGGAAAGGTGCAGCCTGAGACAACTCAGGCTTCGGCAGAGAGTAAAGCGGCAGGAACTGTTCTGCTGAGCGTGAATCCGGAAATCGAAGTGGCATACGATAACAGCGGTTTGGTTTTGGAAATCGAAGGCATGAATGAGGACGGGAAGAGTGTTGTCAAGGGCGTTGACGAATACAAGGGGAAGGATTGCCAGACAGTGGTGAATGAAATTGTCAAAGAAATTTATGAAGCCGGTTACTTTGATGAAACCATGGATGGTCATACAAAGAATATTGTTTTGAAACTGGAGGAAGGTTCATCTTATCCGGGTGATGATTTTCTTGAAAAGGTTGCTGAGGGCGTCCGTGAGGCTGTAAAAACCTGCGGTATTGGTTCCGATGCGATGACGGTTCAGGAGGCGGAATTAGACGATCAGGGCCGCATTGGCCAGGAAAAAGCAAAAAAACTGCTTCTTGCGCAGCTTGGCTTGACCTCCGCTTCATTTAATAATCATGAGTATGAGCTGGATGATAATGTGTATGAGTTTGAACTCTCAGCCAACGGCGTTGAATATGAATATGAAGTGGATGCCCGCACCGGAAAGATTCAGAAAGCTGATATTGAGGGCAATGATGACTGGGATGATAATGATCAATGGGATGACTGGGAAGATTTCGGTGATGACCAGGATGATAACGACGATCAGGACGATAACGACGATAACGACGATAAGGACAATAACGATGATCAGGATGATAATGACGACATCTCTGTTTCCATTCCTGTAAATGGCGGTCAGGACGACGACTGGGATGACGGCCAGAATGACGATTGGGATGACGGCCAGGATGATGACTGGGATGATGGCCAGGATGACGACTGGGATGACGGCCAGGATGATGACTGGGATGACGGCCAGGATGATGACTGGGATGACGGCCAGAATGACGACTGGGATGACGGCCAGAATGACGACTGGGATGATGGCCAGGACGATTGGTATGATGGCCAGGGCGATTGGGATGATGGTCAGAATGGTGATGACGGCCAGGATGATGATGACGATCAGGACGATGACTGATTTTGAGGGAGCTGTTGTTGGCCGCCGTTGGAGGCGGCCAACTGTCAAAATTATAAATCCTTATATAAATTACCGTATTTTTCTTTGAGGTAATCCACGTAATATTGAGGATTAAAGTCTTCGCCCATCATATCATGAAGAATTTCATTGGTTGTTTTTGTTTTGCCGAAGCGATGAACATGTTCTTTCAGATATTCGTTGATTGGGTGGAAGTTTCCTGCTTCCAGGTAATCATCCAAAGGCATGGCCTGTTTTAAATGGGCGTAAATCTGTGCGGCGATAGCTGTTCCAAGGGCATAGGATGGAAAATAGCCGAAGTCTCCGCAGGCCCAGTGGATATCCTGAAGAATTCCTTCGGAATTTTTTTCCGGGGTTATGCCTAAGTATTCTTTATATTTTTCAGCCCATATTTTCGGAAGTTTATCTACATCCACATCTTTTTCAAAAATCATTTTTTCAATTTCATAGCGAATAAGAATATGGAGGGAATAGGTCAGCTCATCGGCTTCTGTGCGGACGAGGCTCGGCGAAGATTTATTGATACCGAGAATAAAGGTATCTAAATCGGTATTCTCCAATTGCTCCGGGAAGGTGTCTTTCAGTTTCTGAAACAGAGGTACCCAGAAGGCGCGGCTGCGGCCAAAATTATTTTCGAAAAGCCGGGATTGTCCTTCGTGCATTCCCATCGATGTACCGGTGCCTGCCGGAGTGGCTGTCAGGTCGTCGGCTATGTGCATTTCATACATGGCATGACCGCTCTCATGAATAGTTGAGAACATGGCGCTTTCGAGATTATGTTCGTGATAGGCAGTCGTAATTCGAACGTCCTTATTATGGAGATTGGTTGTAAAAGGATGGACGCTTTCTTTAATAACACCCCGTTTAAAATCAAAGCCGACATGTTCTGCCAATTTCCGGTTAAAGGATTTTTGAAGCTCCACAGGGAAAGCTTTATAATTGTAGTCTTTGCGTATTTTGTCCTTCTTTGCCGCAACAGTCTGAATCAGCGGGACAAGCTCTTTTTTCAGCGTTTCAAAAAAGATGTCCAATTCCTTTGTGGTGAAACCTTCTTCGTAATCATTGAGAAGCAGGTCGTAAGGCTTGAATTTTGCTTTTCCGGCTTTCAGGCGGTATTTGATAAATTTTTTCTGATAGTAGATAATCTCCTTCAGCGTTGGCGCAAACATGGAGTAATCATCAGCCGCCTTCGCTTTGGACCATATGGACGGCGCTCTGGCGATAAGCCCCCGATAGGCCTGATATTCTTCCGCCGGTATAGGTTCCATGCTGTCATATTGCTTTTTTATGTCTTTCAGAATGGCCTGCTCTTTATCGGACAGATTTTTCTCTTCGGAGAGCTGCTTTATGAGCTTTTTGACATCATCATTGATGATTGTCTTATAATATTCATTGGAGAGCATTTCGATGGCTTTCGCTGTCAGTTCAGAAGCCTGTTCCGGCGCTTCGGTTTCATTGTCCCATTCAAATAAAATAAGCGCGGCGTTGAGGGCATAGGCCTTTTCGAGCCATGGATTCAATTTGTCAAAGGTTTTATTCATTGCTTATCTGTAGTCCTTTCTAATGTATTTTATGATTGTTAGATTATACACTTTTTTATAGATTATGTGTTTGATTTTGTATGAAAAAGTTGCGAAAAGGCATAATCACGATAAAAAAACATATAAAATTGTCAATTATTCAATCTATACAATTATTAATGTTGTTAACTTTGTATAAAATGCCTATAACATTTTTGTGAAAAATAGGTTATACTAATAACAGAGTGTTTCCATAGAAAGAGGTGAATCGGAATGTTTCAGGTAAATGATATGGTATTATATGGAACAAATGGCGTCTGCAAGGTTGTAGATATTGATGAGAGAGATTGCGGCGGAAGAATGGTGGAGTATTATATTTTGAAACCTATTTATGCTTCTAATTCGACGGTGTTTGTTCCGGTGAATAATGAAAAGCTGACATCGAAGATGCGCTATGTGCTGACAAAGGAAGAGATTGATGAAAAAATTCGTTCAATTTCTAAGGAGCATGAGGCATGGATGGATGATGAACGGGAGAGAAAAGAACATTTTAAAGACATGGTCAGCCGGGCAGATACTTTTGAATTGATTCAGTTAATTGAGATGTTGATGGAACATAGGAAAAAGGTGATGGAGAGGGGCAAAAAACTCCATGTGGCTGATGAGCGGATGCTTCAGGAAGCAGAAAAGATGATTTGTGATGAATTTTCCTTTGTACTGGGAATTCCGAAAGAAGATGTGCCTTCTTATATCACAAGCAGTATGCGGGAAAATGTTTAATAGAATAAAAGAGCAGATAAAAAGGATGACCTCTTTGGCGAGGGTCATCCCTTTTCAGTTTTAGAGGGGAAAATCATGAGGGATAAAATTAGTTGTATTTTTTTAAATACAAAAAAAGACTTATTAAAAAAACTGGGGTTGTTGCTTGAAAAACGAACGATAACAGTGTAAAATAGAACAGAATGGAATGCAGTATAGAGGTGATTGATATACATTCTGATAGGATTAGGAAGACGATTATTCTGGCATTGTGTTTAGTGTCAGCAATAATGGTTTTTGTTTCATGTGACAAAGTTTTAACAGAATCGGCGGCAGAAGCCCAGGATACAGCATTTTCCATGGGAACGGCCATAACGTCCACTTTATATGGAAAAGATGAAAATCATCTGGAGGAAAATCTGGAAAAGATTCGCCGGTGCCTGGATGAAGTAGATTCGGATATTTCATGGAGAAAAGAAGGTTCCATGGTGAGTGTGTTCAATCAGCAGCATGAAGTTTCCGTAGGGGAGAGGGCAGAAGTTTTCCGCAAAGCCCTTGAAGTTGCAGCGGACAGCGGCGGCGCATTTGACCCCACGGTGCTTTCCGTATCCGGTTTGTGGGATATCGGCGGTGAAAATCAGCGGCATCCTTCGGAGGCGGAGATAGCGGAAGCTTTAAAAAATGTGGATTATCAGGCGGTGAGCCTGTCGGATGGGACACTGAAAACAGAAAATATACATATACTGTTTGAACTCGGAGCCATTGGCAAGGGATATGCCGTTGCCGAGGCGGCCGGAGCCATCGATATGGATGGAATGTCCGGCGGAATCATTTCTGCGGGAAGTTCTATTTTAACCTTCGGCACAAAGCCGGACGGCAGCGCCTTCCGGGTTGCCCTGAGGGACCCGCGGGGGGAACAGGAGGACCGGATTGGCATTTTGACGCTGACAGATACAGCAATTTCAACCTCCGGTGATTACGAGAAGTATTTTGAGGAAGAAGGCGTGCGTTATCACCATATTCTGGATGCCCGGACGGGCTATCCGGCGGACAGCGGCCTGATGTCGGTGACCGTTATTGATGAGGACAGTGTCCTTTGTGACGCACTGTCAACGGCCGGATTTATTCTTGGATTAGATGAAGGTATGCGTTTGATGGATAAATATGGTGTCTTGTCAATATTTGTTGATAATCAGCGCAATGTATATTATAATAAGGAGAGTATCCTTGATTTATTGTCTTTTGAGGGCGAGGCTGAGGGATATAAGCTGGTTCCCTATGGAGACGGAGAAGCGGATATACCTAAATAGTTAGAATAGATGGAGATTCAGGACTATTTAGTATATTATATATTAAATCATTAAACGTAAGGGCTGTGCCCTGAGGTTTAAATTTAAAGAGGAGGATTCAAATGGCTAAAAATTCAAATGGACTTCTTTGTAAGTTAGGAATTGTAAAAAGCCCTGGAGCAGCCGTGCCTCACAGAAAAAACACAAAAGATTGTGCGACTGTGGACATGCCAGTTCCTGCACAGGTCACCCTGGTTATGCAGCAGCATATCGGTGCACCTTGTACGCCTACTGTAAAAGTTGGCGACGAAGTGTTTGTTGGTACCATTGTTGGTGACAGCACTGCACCTTTCTCCGCACCTATTCATTCCAGTGTGTCAGGAAAGGTTAAAAAAATTGATTCAATTTTGATGCAGAATGGTTCAAAAGCTCAGACTGTAATCATCGAAAGTGATGGACAGCAGACTGTTGACCCGGCTATCAAGCCACCGGTGATTAACAGCGATGAAGATTTGGTCAAAGCTGCTCATGATTCTGGCTTGGTTGGTCTTGGTGGCGCTGGTTTCCCAACCCACATTAAGATTAGCCCGAAACCGGAAGTGAAAGCAGCAATTGATTATCTGCTGATTAACGCCGCAGAATGTGAGCCATATCTTACTCCGGACGTTCGCGAAATCATTGAAGATGCGGACCATGTTGTTGAAGGTATGAAGATGGTTGCAAAATTATTGGACGTTAAAAATGCTGTTATCGGTATCGAAGACAACAAACCGGAAGCAATCAAGCTTATGACAGATCTTCTTGCTCAGGTTAAGATTGATGGTATTAATTTCAAAGTTGAAACTTTGCCATCCCGTTACCCGCAGGGTGCTGAAAAAGTTTTGATCGATCAGTGTACAGGCCGTCAGGTGCCTCCGGGAAAACTGCCTTCAGATGTTGGCTGCGTTGTTATGAACGTTACATCTATCGCAGTGCTTGCAAACTATGTTGAAACGGGTATGCCGTTGACAACAAAACGTCTGACTGTTGACGGTTCCGCAATTAACGAGCCTAAGAACGTACGTGTTCCGATTGGTACATCAATTAAAGATATCGTTGAATTTTGCGGCGGATATAAGGGTACTCCATCCAAGATTATCTCCGGTGGTCCTATGATGGGACAGGCCATGATGTCTGATGATTTCCCGATTCTGAAACAGAACAACGGTCTTTTGATTTTCGATAAGCAGGATGCAGAAATGGCAGAGCCAACGGCATGTATTCGCTGCGGACGCTGTGTAAATGCCTGTCCGATGAACCTCATGCCTACAAAGCTGGAATCCTATACAAATATCGGAAATACAGATGAATTACAGAAACTCAATATTATGAACTGTATGGAATGTGGATGCTGCGGCTTCGTATGTCCGGCAAACCGTAAACTTGTACAGTCGATTCGATTAGGCAAAAGCCTTGTCAGAAATGCAAGCAATTAGAAAGTAGGTGTAATAAACAATGGATGGTAAATTAATCGTTTCTTCATCGCCGCATCTTTCCAGCACGGTGAAGACCAGAAATATCATGCTTGATGTTATTATCGCAATGGTTCCTGCTTTAATTGCATCAGTTTACTATTTCGGACCTAGAGCACTGGCGCTTGTTGTTGTTACAGTGGCAGCCTGTGTTATTTCCGAGTACATTTCACGTAAGGTTATGAAACGTGAGCAGACGGTTGGTGACCTTAGTGCTGTTGTTACAGGTATGCTTTTAGCATTCAACTATCCGGCAACGCTTCCATTCTGGATTGCAGCTGTCGGCGGCGTTGTTGCTATCGTTATGGTTAAGCAGATGTTCGGCGGTCTCGGCCACAACTTTGCAAACCCGGCTATTACAGCCCGTATTATCTTAATGACTTCTTTTGCATTACGTATGACAACCTGGGTTGCCCCATTTGCATGGAGAGGCGCTGTTGATGCAACTTCCACAGCAACACCGCTGGCATTGATCACAGCCGGCAATACAGCAGAACTTCCTACATATATGCAGATGTTCCTTGGCGAAAGAGCAGGATGTCTTGGTGAAACATGTATTCTTGGTTTGTTAATCGGCGGAATCTATTTGGTAGCTAAAAAAGTTATCAGCCCTACAATTCCGGTTTGCTACATTGCAACTGTATTTGTATTCTCCGCAGTTTTAGGTCAGGACCCTGTTATGCAGATTCTCTCCGGCGGTCTTTTCCTCGGTGCAATCTTCATGGCAACAGACTATGTTACAAGCCCTATCACAAATAAAGGTAAAGTTATTTACGCTATCGGTTGTGGTATCATCACAGTTATGATTCGTCAGTTCGGTTCTCTTCCAGAAGGCGTTTCCTTCTCCATCCTGCTGATGAACATCCTGACACCACATATTGAAAATCTTACAACACCGAAGACATTTGGTGCTGGAAAGGAGGCTTCCAAATAATGAACATGAATCCTAAAGATATTATTGGGCCTACCTCTGTATTAGTTGGCGTTTGTCTTGTGTTTACGGCAGCCGTTGTAGGTACAAACAGCCTGACAGCAGAAAAGATTGCAGTTTTAAATCAGCAGACAGCGGATGAAGCTAAGATGGAAGTACTTCCTGAAGCAGACAGCTTCTCCACAGAAACAATGTCTATTTCCTCAGGGGATATCGAATATTATGCGGCAGCGAACGGCGCAGGCTATGTTTTCAGTACATCCTATAAAGGTTACGGCGGCGCTGTCGGCGTTATGACAGGTATTTCCGCTGAGGGCGAGATTACAGGCGTTAAAGTTGTAGAGTGTAACGAAACTCCTGGACTTGGTATGAAAGCTCAGTCCGACCCGGCTTTCACAGCCCAGTACGTGATGCCTATTCCTGAAGGCGGCGTTTTTGAAGTAACTAAAACCGGTAAAACCGCAGACAATCAGGTTGATGCGATTTCCGGTGCAACGATTACAACCAACGCTGTTACAAACTCTGTAAATTATGCAATTGAAGCTTATCAGCAGATTACAGGAGGTGCAAACTAATGGCTAAAAAACAGAAAAGTTTATGGGAGATTTTTACAGCCGGCTTTGTTAAAGAAAACCCTGTATTACGTCTGGTTATCGGTACTTGTCCTACATTGGCCGTTACAACAATGGCATTCAACGGTGTAGGTATGGGTCTCGCAGCGACGGCTGTATTGATTTGTTCCAATGCTCTTATTTCTTTGTTAAGAAACATTATTCCGGATAAGATTCATATTCCGGTTTATATTACAATTATCGCCGCATTCGTATCCATCCTGCAGATGCTTGTAAAAGCTTTCGTGCCGGCTTTGGACAGTGCGTTAGGTATTTTCCTTCCTCTGATCGTAGTTAACTGTATCATCCTTGGTAGAGCAGAAAGTTTTGCAGGTAAAAACCCTGTATTGCCATCTATCATTGATGGTATCGGTATGGGCCTTGGTTTTACGATTGCCCTTACGATCATGGGCAGTATCCGTGAGATCATCGGCGCCGGAACATGGTTCGGCATGCAGATTATCCCGAAGGCTATTGACCCAATGTTGATTTTGATTCTGGCTCCGGGCGGTTTCTTTGTATTCGGTATGTTGATGGCATGTGCCAACAAACTGGCTGAAAAGAAGGGCAAAGCACCTGCAAAACTCGGATGTGCAGGCTGTCCTGCAGCAGCAGGTTGTGGTCAGGCTGAGAAAGGAGGATGTGAATAATGTCAGTTACAGGTTTAGTTTCAATCTTTTTGGCAGCTATTCTTACGAACAACTTCGTATTGTCCAAATTCTTAGGTATTTGTCCATTCCTTGGCGTATCCAAGAAGCTGGATACAGCCGTTGGTATGAGTGTGGCCGTTATCTTCGTTATGACTTTGGCTACATGTGTTACATGGCCAATCCAGACATTCATTCTTGACCCTAACGGTTTAGGATATTTGCAGACAATCGTATTCATTTTGATTATTGCTGCATTGGTACAGTTTGTAGAAATTTTCTTAAAGAAATATGTTCCATCGTTGTATTCAGCGCTTGGTATTTACCTTCCTCTGATTACAACAAACTGTGCCGTACTCGGTGTTACTGTATTAAATATTGATGAAGGTTATAACTTCATTGAGTCTATTGTAAATACTGTTGGTGCTGGTTTTGGTTTCATGCTTGCTATGGCGATTTTTGCAGGTGTTCGTGGCCGTATGGAAACCAGTGATGTTCCAAAATTCCTTCAGGGACTTCCAATTGTATTAGTAGCTGCATCTATTGTTGCTTGTTCTTTCCTTGGATTCCAGGGATTAGTAGACGGCTTGTTCAATTAAGGAGGATTTACTCATGGGAATAATTGTTGTTGTAGTAATCGGCCTTATTGCAGGTCTGATTCTTTCCGTAGCTTCTATCGTATTTGCCGTGCCGGTAAATGAAAAAGAAGAAGCGATTGTAGGCGTTTTGCCAGGCGCTAACTGTGGTGCCTGTGGTTTTGCCGGCTGTTCCGGTTACGCAGCCGCTTTGGCAGCAGGTACTGCTGAAGTTGGTCTCTGCTCCCCGGGTGGTCCGGATGTTGCCGCAGAATGTGCAGAAATCTTAGGTGTTTCCGCAGGTTCTATGGAGAAAAAGGTTGCTATTATCCAGTGTGCAGGTACATGCGATGCTGTTAATCAGAAGGTTGATTACGAAGGTATCGATACATGCCAGGCTGTAAGCCTTATGTGGAGCGGTGACAGTGCATGTCAGTACGGCTGTCTTGGCCATGGCGATTGTGCCGCTGTCTGCCCGGAAAATGCAATTACAATCTGCAATGGTCTTGCTACTGTAAACACAGATCTTTGTGTAGGTTGTGGACTTTGTGCAAAAGCTTGTCCAAAGCATATCATTATTATCGAGCCTTTGAAATTCACACAGCATGTACGTTGTGTCAATAAAGACAAAGGCGCTGAGACAAGAAAAACATGTAAAGTTGGCTGTATCGGTTGTATGAAGTGTCAGAAAGAATGTGAAGCTGGCGCGATTACCGTAACAAACTTCAATGCTACAATTGACTACGATAAATGTACAAACTGCGGTCATTGTAAAGAAGTTTGCCCAGTACATGCTATTCAGTAATTAAAAGCTGATAAAAGCTGAGCAGTGGGGGATATCCAAAGTCGAAAGATGGGGATATCCCCTTTTTCCAATTCAAATTCTTGGAGGAATACAAGATGAGTTTTGATTTTGATAAGGTTGTCAATAGAAAAAATACAAACTGTCTGAAATATGATTTTATGAATGAATTCCATAAGCCGGAGGATGTTTTATCTCTTTGGGTGGCCGACATGGATTTTGAGTCTCCGAAAGAGGTGCGGGAGGCCCTGATGCGGGCGGCGGAGCACGGAATTTATGGATATACGGATACAAAAGAAGATTATTTCGAAGCGGTGGCAAATTGGTTTGATGAAGGTTTTGGATGGCGGCCGGAGAAAGAATGGATGGTAAAGGTTCCTGGGGTAGTCTTTGCTGTGTCCACTGCCGTGAGGGGCTTGACTGAGCCGGGAGATGCCGTGCTGATTCAAACGCCGGTTTATTATCCTTTTGCCGCATCGATTGAGCGGAATGGGCGGAAGGTTGTCCGGAATTCTCTGTGCTGTAAAGACGGAAAATATGTCGTCGATTTTGATGACTTTGAAAATAAAATTCGGGAAAATAATGTAAAATTGTTTATACTGTGCAGTCCCCACAACCCTGTGGGACGGGTATGGAAGCGGGAGGAATTAATACGCATGGGTGAAATATGCCGGGCCTGCGGCGTGATTGTCGTTTCCGATGAAATTCACTGTGATTTTACCTATGCCGGATATACCCATCATATCTTTGCCTCTTTGGGGGAAGCCTTTGCCGACCACTCGGTGATATGCACGGCGCCGAGCAAGACCTTCAATCTGGCAGGACTTCAGATTTCCAACATTTTTATTTCCAATCCTGAAATCCGAAAATCTTTTGTCAGGGCTTTGAGCAGGACCGGCTACAGCAGTCCGAATATGATGGGAATTTATGCGGCTCAGGCGGCCTACCGCTTTGGACGGCCATGGCTGGAGGCTTTGAAGGCTTATCTCAGTGAAAATCTGGATTTTGTGCGCAATTTCGTAAAGGAAGAATTGCCGGGCATCCATTTAGTGGAGCCGGAGGGAACTTATTTGGTCTGGCTGGATTGCCGGGACCTTGGCTATTCGGATGGGGAGTTAAATGAAAAAGTTTTAAATCAGGCAAAACTCTGGCTGGACGGCGGCAGCATGTTTGGCAGGGAGGGCGAGGGCTTCCAGAGAATTAATATTGCCTGTCCGAGAAGTGTTTTAAAGGAAGCTCTTATGAGATTTAAAAATATTTTATAAAAAAGGCTTATCACAGAATAAACTTTGGTGTATAATTTAACATTGATAAAGTGACAGGGAGGAAATGACACATGAAAGCTTACAGTCAGATGAGTAAGGATGAACTTTTAGCATTAAAATCCGATTTGGAGAAGGCTTATGATGAATTTAAAGCCCGGGGATTAAAACTGGATATGTCCAGAGGTAAACCATCTTCAGAGCAGATGGACTTATCTATGGGAATGATGGATGTATTTCACAGCAGAGCAGATTTAACCGCAGCAGACGGTTTGGATTGCCGGAATTATGGCAATTTGGATGGTCTTCCGGAAGCAAAGGAATTAATGGCATCCATGATGGAATGTCGTGCGGAAGATATCATTGTTTATGGAAATTCAAGTCTGAATGTTATGTATGATACAGTAGCTCGTTCAATGACTCACGGTGTTATGGGAAATACACCATGGTGTAAGCTTGACAAGGTAAAATTCCTTTGTCCTGTTCCGGGATATGACCGGCATTTTGCTATTACCGAATATTTTGGCATTGAGATGATTAATGTGCCGATGACTCCGGAAGGACCGGATATGGATGTTGTGGAAAAACTGGTTTCTGAGGATGAAGCAATTAAGGGAATCTGGTGTGTGCCAAAATATTCCAATCCACAGGGCATCAGCTATTCGGATGAGACGATTCACCGTTTTGCCCATTTAAAACCGGCGGCGAAGGATTTCCGTCTTTACTGGGACAATGCCTATTGTATTCATCATTTATACCCGGATAAGCAGGATACCATTCTTGAGATTTTGGATGAATGTCGTAAAGCGGGCAACCCGGATTTGGCCTATAAGTTTGTATCCACATCAAAGGTCAGCTTCCCGGGCTCCGGCGTGGCTGCACTTGGTGCATCCCAGGCCAACCTGGAAGATATTAAGAAGCAGCTGACCATTCAGACAATCGGCCATGATAAGCTGAACCAGCTCCGCCATGTGCGTTTCTTTAAGGATATCGACGGAATGCACGAGCATATGATGAAACATGCGGCGATTATCCGTCCGAAATTTGAACTTGTTCTGGACAAGCTGGATAAGGAACTGGGCGGCCTGGGAATCGGCGAATGGCTTCGCCCGATCGGCGGTTATTTTATCAGCTTTGATTCTATGGAAGGCTGCGCTAAGGCCATTGTTTCCAAGGCCAAAGAAGCGGGCGTTGTGATGACCGGCGCCGGGGCAACTTATCCATATGGAAAGGACCCGAAGGACAGCAACATCCGTATTGCGCCGACTTATCCGTCAATGGATGAATTGAGTCTGGCTGTTGATTTGTTTATTCTTTGCGTGAAACTTGTCAGTGTAGACAAATTATTGGAAAACATGTAAAATATAAAGCGTGGTGTGAATCACCACGCTTTTATCATATATCATTGTATAGAGGAGACGAAGAGATGAAGATTACAGTGATTGGCTGCGGGCGCTGGGGCTCGTTTATTACCTGGTATCTCGATTCTATCGGACATCAGGTATTTTTGTATGGGAGAAAAACGTCTGCCCATATGCAGCGCTTTTTGAAAGAGAGGAAAAATAATCTGCTCACATTGCCGGAATCCGTAGGATTATCAACGGATTTGTCCATTGCGGCCGGGGCCGAAGTGATTGTTATATCTGTGAATTCCCAGGGACTTCAAAAATTGATGGATGAATTGAAGGCTTTGAATTTGAGAGAGAAAAAAATAGTTCTCTGCATGAAGGGAATTGAGATTGAAACCGGCCGGCGTTTGTCCCAGATTGCCGAAGAAAACCTGGATAAATCGAATGTGGTGGCGGTTTGGCTGGGGCCGGGGCATGTTCAGGAATTTACGAGGGGGATTCCCAACTGCATGGTTATCGACAGCAAAAATGCAGAGGTTAAAGCGGAACTTGTAGAGTCTTTTTCAAGCCCGCTGATTCGATTTTACTATGGGCAGGATTTAATCGGCAATGAAATCGGCGGCGCGGCGAAAAATGTGATTGGCATTGCGGCGGGCATGCTGGATGGTTTTCATTTGTCTACCCTGAAGGGGGCTTTAATGTCCCGGGGCACGCGGGAAGTGGCGCGGTTAATTAAGGCGATGGGGGGCAACGAACTGTCGGCCTATGGCCTGTGTCATCTTGGAGATTATGAGGCCACCGTTTTTTCAGAGTTCAGCCATAACCGGCGTTTTGGAGAGCTGTTTGTTCAGGGGAGGCAGAGCGATGATTTGGCCGAGGGGTATTATACGGTCAAAGCATTGATGAAACTGGAAAAGGAATATGATGTGGAACTGCCAATCTGCCATACTGTCTATGAGGTTCTCTATGAGGGCCGTGAACCATCGGAGGCATTGGAATCCCTTTTTACCCGCAGTTTAAAAAATGAATTTTAAGTAAAAATTAACTATATTTCATAAAAATTAAAAAAATGTTACAAAAAATGACATTTTCTCTTGATTCTTTCCTATTTCTGGTGTTATTATATAAGAACGAGAAGAAATAGGGGTAATCAGGAGGCATAATCAAAAATGGCAGCGTTTAAGAAAATTGCGGCAGCAGGTTTGATAATGGCGCTGGCTTTTCCGGCAATGGCCTATGGTGCAGGAGAGACGGAATATAGTCAGCCGATTAGAGATATAAAAGAACAGCAGGCAGGGGTATTTCAATGTGAAAAGGATACTGAGGAATGGACGAAGGAGGTTATTTTGACAGCTTCGGCCGTGCCGGACAGCGGAAAGACCCTTCCGGAATTTTCATTTTTATGGCAGGGAGCAAAGAGTGCCGGAGCCGCAGGCGACGACGTATATACGGTTAAGGAAAATGGCGTTTATACGGTGAAATTGCAATTGCCGGAAAACAGCGGACTGAAAGCGGAAGATATTCAGGTGGATGTACAGAATATCGATACCCAGGGGCCGGAGATTGTTAATGTCACAAAGGATATATCCGAATGGACCAGCGGCCCTGTGAAAGTTACAGTGGAATGTGAAGACTATCAGACAGCGGCCGGGGAAAATGTGAGCGGAGAAAATGCGGCCAGAGAAGCCGAAAGGTCAAAAGGTTCCGGACTTCATCCGGAGGGCGCTTATTCTTTTGACGGCGGTAAAACCTGGATAAAGGATAATTTTATCACTGTTGAAGACAACACAAATATTGAATTTGTTGTTCGGGATGCCCTTGGAAATGAAACAAGACAGAACATTGTTGTTGATAATATTGATAAATCAGAGCCGGCGGTGCGCGTCAATATTGCGGACGGCGGTGTATTATATGAAGGTGAGGGCGGCAGTATATTGTTGTCAGCCAGCGCTTCAGATAACAGCTCGGGGCTGCATGCCCAGCCCTATTCCTGGGATTGCGGTGTGAGCTG
>URND01000012.1 GCA_900549105.1 uncultured Eubacteriales bacterium | reverse complement strand
GTTGCTACTGGTGGGGCAGACAATCCAGCGGGCAGGCGATTTACATGGACGGCGTAATACAAGAAATCTGCGGGAACAATTAACCCAACTTACAACTAACAAAGTTTCGATTCCATAGCGTAATCTATTGGATAGAAACTTTGTTTTCAAGAACTTTGCAACAAAATTTAACGGCAACACCCCAACGGAGAGCATTGTAATTCAAAAACATTTTCTAACTTTGCATTGTCACCGAATAGGTGGCAGACATATTGATTAGTGAAAGTGTTTCGCTATATTCCTCGTCAGAAATCTGGAAAATGTTATTTTACTTGTATTTATTTTGTTGTACACCAATAAAATAGCAGTCATAGCACCTTGCAAAAGAAACAGAATAGAAACAAAATCGGTATTTTAGGATATTCTTCGGTTTTTACTTTTCACTTGATTTTATTCCTTGCATTTGGTTGCACACAAAGTGTTTCTCAAAGTTACTCTCCCCACGACTTACCCCTTCCTCAAGAATATCGTTTGGCTAGCTATAGAGAATTTTGCAGCCAAAAGAGAAAATAGGCAAATGTACATCTTAAGGGTATACGCTCATTGTTTTTTGCACCACGCAAAAGTAAGTACTTCTATCAAATCATAGGCATATATGAAAAGGCAAATATGCCTACCTATATTTAGTTTACTTTGATTTAGCATATATATAGGCTAATAGACTAAACTAAACTGAATTTTCAATGGATTTCCACATTCTATCCTACACATATGCACAGCCAAAAGAGAAGAAATTTTCACCATGTGTTTTTCTCTTTTCGATGCAATAATATCATAATTTATCGGATAGAAATGAATACAGGTTTGTTTGCCCCATTTTATTCCTTATAAAGTTACTTCTACTGCTTTGTGGAAGGTAATCTAATTAATTCGCAATTAACCGTATCTATTGTTTTTTCTTGGTCAAATTTTACTGCTTTAACCAAATTAGCCCAGTCTCGAAACTTCATTTCAGGACTATCTCCATAATGCGCTTGCACAACTTTTATTGCTTCCAAGGTATGGGGTGTATCTATAGCTAAAAGGGGTCTTAGCTTCTCTAGTAACTTGACATCTGAAATAGTTGTAATCTTACCATTCTCGATAGATGGAGTATGAGTTATCACTTGTGCCTTAGGAGATGAATTTTCGAAAAATGAATCTATATTCTCAAAAAACATCAATAAGTCCTTACGCTTAAAAAAGACTGGTTCATCATCATTTTTCAATCGCTTACGCAATAATTCGCCTGGAGAAACTTCTTCTTGAAAAAATGTTCGTGAATAAAACGACACGCTCTTTCTTTCATTTAATCGTTTTTTAGCAATATGAAAATTCCAACATACTAAAACGTCATTTATTCTATCATAGCCCAAGAAAATGAAAGGATAGGCAGATTCCTTTATTTCTGAGAATTCATCTTTTATTGGTAGTTGAGCTCGTGTCGTATCAGGTCTATCTTTAAAATATGCAGAAGAAAGATTTTTTACATACACATAATATTTCCTCCCTTTTAACGACATTAAAAAGGGTTGTATTCCGCTTATATATTGAAAACTGTCTGCTTTTGCAAGTACATTCAACATTAGCTGAAGCAATGTTTCTGGTAGAACTTTCTCATTCATCATACGCTATAAACTTGAAAATAGTTTACTATGTGGGTATATTGCAGCAATATTATCCGGAACATCAATTTGTGATAAATCACAATCGAAATGGATATTAGTAATTTCATTCGGAATACTTTCACTATTCAATGACGGTATATATATAGCAGGAATCAGTTTATAGGAATCTACTGCCTGTTGATAATCAAAATAAACATCATATACCTTTTCAAATTCAGAACCTAATGTTCGAAATATAATTTCATTTAACTTATACCGCAATTCCAATGAACAAATTTGAGTCTCTATGTCCTCTTTTAAATCAAAGATATTTTTTCCTATTCCAGATTGAATAACAAAGATCGAAGATATAATCAAATTGGTGTTTTCAGTGGGAGATAATTGATCATACGAAAATTTATGTATTCTATGAGATTTAGATGTGCTTTTTACCTCTATTTTATCTATTCCATCATTAAAATCATATACATCATTTAATGAAGAATGCCATGCTTTTAATAAATATTCCGGATTACTGGCTATAGATATAACAAACAACTCCGCCCATAAGCCTTGAATTGTTTTTTGTGGAGGTAAATTAAAGCATCGAAATAAATCAACCAATTTTTGTATTTCATCATGCAGTTGTTTTTGAGTAGGATAATTGCCTAATTTACTTAATACAATTTCTACTACATCTATGAAATAATTGATATAATCGACATTCTCTGTTTGCAATGCAACTATTGTATAGTAATTCTCTATCGGTTTATCCGTATTTGACAATTTCAATCTACATAATTGATTGAATTGAATAGAGATTAAATCCAATTTTATGTTCGAAAGCGAACTAATATTCGAACTAGCAATAAAAAAGATTGGAAACCCCTCATAAGATATGCCTATTTTATGCGTATCAGAAAAAGGAATATTATCAGCAGCATAACAATTATGCTCCGTCAAAATTTTTGTTTGTAGTTTACTAAATATGGAATGAAGTGATACTTTCATATTATTCTTCTGTTTCTACATAATTGATTGCGAATTCTTCCGGATAATATATCGCCAAAGTATAAGCCGTTCGTCCCGCCCATTGAGTAGAATTGCATTTTAGTTTTACATGATGAATCTGAATACAAATTGAGTCTTCAAATTTTATATTCGCATCACCAGGATATACGGTACTACCGGACATCGAACGTCCAGAATGCAAATTATTTATTCTAAATGTATCAATATCAAAAGCACGTTCGCGGGGTATTCCTCTATATGCCATTTGTATGATATATGCGTACTCTAATGCTCCTTGTTTTTTGGTACTTAAGTATTTTATATATCTTAAAGTTGCCTCTTTTCTTGCAGCATCAGGCATATTCTGAAATTTAAACTCTGTTAAAAATTCAATGATTCTCTGAATTGGAAGCTTGACATATCCATGATTTCGATCGTCCGTACCATAATTCTCAAACAATTTCAATTCTACATCTGCAAGGAAGCGGTTTACAAATGTGGTATTTTCATCAATTGCTTGGAACGCATTCATTTTACGCCATCCATTCAATTTTGTTGTTACAGTATGTTTAGATAAGATATTTTTTCGCGTGGCATTTAATCTATTAGAGATTAATAGTAGTCGCTCAACATCTTCAAGGTTTTTATTATCGAGAAGCCATTTTCTCATTTCTTCTTCATGCTCTACATATTCTTTGTATTCAATTATTACCTCAAAAGGTAAAAACACACGGCATGACCAAAGATAATTTTGCTTATATCCAAAAAAACGACATCGCTGTTGAATTGTATCTGCGGTAGATTTTCCGACACTACATCTCGGCATATATGTTACTGCAAGATGCTCTACAGTAAAACCCCGATTAAGCATATCTGCTCCAACCAATATGTGAGAACAACTGCTAGCCCAATCAATCTCTTTATTTTCACCTTGTCTCTTATTCCTGCTTATAACTAATTCAACATTGGTGTCAAGAATGATATCATCTATACAGCACCAGATATCCTCAAAGGATGGGGCTGACTCATTGTGAGCTTCATACATCCGTATAGATTCTGGATAACATTTTGCAAAGCTATCTTTCAATTCTTGGTAGCCCAGGTCTTGTTCTCCATTAGCTAAAATATTCGACCATGCATCAATGATATTTTTTATCCATCTATAAAATTTCTCGCTCGCATCTTGATCTCTATCCGCATGTATCATCATAGATAAAAAAGATTCTTTCTGTAAAAGTTTTACTATGATAGCAACACCCATTAAATGTAACTGTAAGGCGTTTACAAGTGAATCCGGACAATCAGCAAGGTTATTGTGCTTTGAATGAAAAACTTCTCCTTCAGGAATTGTTATGATTAAACCTGGCTCATCACAAAAAAAAGTTTTGCCACCAGTATAAGTTTTGCCAGGAGTCAAAACAGTATGATGCTTAGGTGATAGTAAGTCCATTATACTTATTAACAATGGTCCTTGCGGAGTTGCCGTATATTGTATGTAGGAATGGTTTGCCAAAGCCCCCTTTAATTTCATGATACTACTATATGTAGTTGTATATTCATCATCTTCCCATTCTTCTGATTTACTATTTTTGTAAGCATAGCCATTCAGACTTGCTTGATCAGCTTCATCATCAATAATTAAAACTCCTGCTTTTCCTAATGTCTGTTTAAGTTGCATGGAATTAAACATTGCAGCCAAGTCTGAGATATACTTATGATGTTTAAGCACTGTTATCAAAATAGTTGGTTTAGAACTAATATTCAAAGCATTGCGTATCCTTTGCGCATATTCTAAAGTCGGATTTTCAAAAAGTTTATAGTATGCGCTATTTGCACTTCCATTAATTAAATCCTTTCTTAATCGTTTAGTGGTCTGAGAAAGAAGATTGTTTTTAGTTCCGGCAAAGTATATAATTATACGAAACCCATTGTCGTGAGCAAGTGCAGAAAGCGTTGTGAAAGACATGGTTTTACCACTTTGTACATAACCTACCACTAGATTGGTTACAGACTGCACTTCATTTTTGTAGGGGTTTGTACAATGCGATAAGATTTCAATTGTTTCAGAACTCAATGTATCGATGCCATCTTCATCTAATTTTTGCCCAAAACGAGACAATAATTCCATTGTTCGTTCCCCTATGACTGGAGAAAAATCATTTTTATGAGTATTGAGTATTTCTATTTCCATAACTACTGCAAAATATTTTGATTAAATAATATACGCAAATTTGATGCGAATTTAGTGCCTTTATCTGGTGCCATAATTTCAGCTAACGTCAATGCCTTAAAAATAGCAACTATCGGTGCATAGTCCTGTCCTTTTTTAAAATGCTCAAATCTCGTAAAGAACGGATGTGCTAAATTAATTTTGCATGATATTGATTTGGTATCAAGAAATAGATTTTCTTCTGTGTCAGTAGTAATTACAGAGTACAAAGAATCAGTTTCTGTTTCAGTTACCAAATCCATTGTGAGGATATAATTTTTCCCATTGTATTGAAAAGATTCACTATAGCTATCAAGTGGTTTTGCATTTATAATTACATCTTCGTTTTTCTGCAAATATTGTTGGTTGCTAATTTTGGCTTCCACTTCACTAACTTGACGAGATAGTTGTTTGGGTTTTGCCTTCTTTTCCAAGTCCTTTTTTATAGCTTTGGAGATTTTTGTGTATTGATCTTTACCGCGTTGTCTATAATTATCCGTTTGCCCAAGAATATTCAGATTGTCCGCTTTTAATTCATCCTTTAAGGCGTCCATAAAAAGATATAAATCTTCTTCTTCTCTGAAACCATTTTTATTAAATGATACTTCAAAACCCTCTAATTCAATTTCTCCGAATAAACGTCTGTATCTAAAACTACCAGACTGTCCAAATATAACAGTTGGGAAATACCTCTCATCTCCTCCTCCAACAATTACTCGACCTCGACGCATTAACACTAAACCATTTGCTCCATTTTGGATTTTATCAAGTATTGCTATGAATCCTTTTGCTTTATATTCCCCCATTTCAAAATCTATTTCTTTTCTCCAAAGAATATTTTCACCATCAGGAGTTTTATAGAAAGGGGCATAAAGTATTCCATAATCTGGTGCTTCAAGACTTTGACCATTTACAATGATCTCAACATTCCCAGTTCTAAGGAACTGTCTGTAAATACTTGATAAGTGTCTGCGTATCTTTTCCATTTGCCCTGGTTTTGGCGCATTTGTGGATAATTGAGATAATATTATTCTTGTATAATGCTCATTAGCTGGAGCATTTTTCTCAATCACAACAAGTTCTTCCTTTTCCTCTGTTGTTACTTTTTGTAAATCAAATTCAGTAAAACGTTCAACATCTTCTCCTAAAGCTTTTGTATATACACACCATTTATTTGCGAGCCAAACAGATGCTGTTTTCATACCCATTCCAAATTCATTTAAGCCGGTGTCATCCAATGGAATATGCGCAGGCTCAAAAGCCCTTTGATAGTTTACAGCATCAATACCTGCGGCATTGTCAGATATTAAAATTGTTCTATTCTCCCAATCAACAGAAATCTCAATGCGAAGTTTGTAATTAGATTCTAAATCAAATAATTCTGTTTTATGATTCAAGAAACTTTGCACTGCATTATCTACATACTCTCCCAATGTATTTGAGACGGTATTGTTTAAATTTCGAAATGTACTATATACATTGGGTTTTAATGCAATTGACACCTTATTTATTTGTTTCATTTCCATCAAATAACAAATTTATTGCAATACGTTTTACAACTTCTACATTAACCGCATTTCCAAAAGCTTTAAATGCGCTGGCAATCGTATCAGGATATTCCGCCAATTCTTCCATACATTGAAGTTTGGCTCCTTCTTTTCTTGTCATGTACCGACCTTTTTCTCCATTGGGAGTTATCAACCACGGAATTATAGGAATTTGAGTTGTTGTTAACACCAATGCAGGCGAATAGGTCGGCAATTTCACACGCATTCCAGATGGACGGAACTGAATAATTTTATTATATATTGTAGGGTGTTCTTCATAACCACAATTCCATTCAAATTTTTGATGGCTATTTTCGAATCCTTCTTGCTTAATTTCATCAATCCATGCATCAATCCATGATTTATTATCTTGATAGAATTGTCGGTTCTGTCTGATGAATTGTTTTTTCCAATCCGGGAATTGTCGTCCTGTTTTAGGTTTTCCTTGAGAATATATGGGAAGAAGTTGCAAAAAATCATCTTTTGAGTTTCCAACTATATCTTCTCCAAATTTACCTTTTTTCCCAGACAATTGTTGCCGTTTCTGAAAGTAAGGTGCTACCCCCTCGTAATCATAAGTGGCACCAAATTCCATTGCCCAAATAGGGAATGTTGGTAGTGTACTCTTATTTTGAGAAAGTAAATCCAAGAATTTTTGCCATGCTGCCATGTGCTTTCTCGTGACTGGACGTAAAGACATATAGTCTGTATCTTCAGGAATTAGTATTTGAGAAATATCACAGTCAGGCCTTTCCTCATGTTTTGGAAATGCAAAAGTTTGCAACCCACCTCTACTTTTTAAACGACCAACAATATACATTCTTGTTCGATGCTGGGGAATACCAAAATAATGGGGAGATATAATATCTTCTTTTACCTCATAAAGCATTGATAGCTTTTCATGAATTACACGATACGTATTTCCTTTATCATGAGATTTCAAGTTAGGAACATTCTCAAGAAATACAAATTCAGGCTTGTGAAATTCGAGAACTTCCATTATTTTATTAAACAAGTTGCCCCTTTCTTTCTCATCCTGAAACCCTTGTTGTTTTCCTGCTTGTGAAAATGGTTGACATGGAAAACCACCACATAAAATATCATGTGATGGAATGTCCTTTTCGATATTAATAAGATTAATATCCCCAGCACACTTCATACCAAAATTACTCTCATACAAAGTGCGTAAATCTTGCTGGAGTTCACTAGCAAATACACATTTGCAGCCCAATTGCTCTAAGGCCAAATGGAATCCTCCTAATCCTGCAAATAAATCTATAAACTTATATGTTGGCATAATTGGATCGTTTTTAAATTTGGTGTCATAATTAATTTTTCAGACATCCAATAGGTACAACATAGACTCCATCTGTTCGCTTATAGGCAAAATCACCAACGCCTGTCAGCACCATACAAAAAGCAGGAGCTTTCATTCGAGATGTATCTATGATATTTGAGAGTGCCATTAATGTTTTTGCACCATCCTCAATCAATTTCTCTCCACCCAATTTTATTTCAATGAGACCATACGAACCATTACGCAAATGTACTACAGCATCACATTCCAAACCATTCTTATCTCTATAATGATAGACAGAACCATCTAAGGCATCAGCATAAACCCTAAGATCTCGAATACACATTGTTTCAAAAAATAACCCAAAAGTATTTAGGTCGTTAATTAAATCATTGGGACCTAAACCAAGGGCTGCCACGCCAACCGAAGGGTCAACATAATACCTTGTATCAGATGTACGAACCGCTGTTTTACTTCTCAAGTTAGGATTCCATGCTGGCATATCCTCAATTACAAATATTTTCCGCAAAGCGGTAAGGTACGCATCTATCGTTTCATCGCTGACATCCTCTGGTTCATTTGTTGATATGTCGGCAAGGATTGTGGCGATACTTGCTTGAGAGCCTTGATGCCTGGCATATGAACGCATAATTCTTTTTGCCCGTTCTGCATCTCGTTTTACATTGTCTACTCGTGATATATCGCTATTTGTTATCGCTTTATAATATTCTGTTGCCTGTAATAGTGCCGCCTTTTCTGTTTTCTTTTGCAAAGCTTTAGGCCACCCCCCACGGCAAACAACAAACGCAAGCACTGGCAATGTAAGTTTATTCAAGGCTCCTATTTTATCCGGGGCAAGGAACAGTTCCGACAGACTTATCTCACCTGTAGAATCCCCTGATTCCCACAAACTCATAGGACGCATGGTGAGCCATCCATATCTTCCAGTACCTGTGTGGTGAATTTCCTTAGCTTCGACAGGTACAGCAGAACCTGTAAGCATAAACTGCCCGTCTTCATCTCGGTGATCTACTTCAAACCGAATAGCATCCCAAAATTGAGGAACTTCCTGCCATTCGTCAATCAAACGAGGAGTTTCCCCTTCGAGCAAAAAACTAATATTGGTTTGAGCCATTTGCCTATATTGCTGTTGCTTAGTAGGGTCATCCATATAGATAACACTTTTGGCCTGTTGTTCAGCCGTGGTCGTTTTACCACAAGCTTTAGGTCCCTCTATCAATACAGCACCCATCGCCTCTAATTTATCACGCAGAAGTTGATCCGCTATTCGATTCTTATATTCCATACACCGTATTTTTCTGCAAAGATAGCTTATTTCTTTGTATTCCAAATCAATTTCAAAAATATATTTGGAAATTTGACGCAAAATCATTTGGAAATTTGGCTTTGTTTCGATTGGAAATTTGGCGTATAATTATTTTATACTATTGCGGTGATATTATTTACGGCATTTTCTTTGGAATATTCTCTATCTCTGACCTCATAATTAGGTATTAAGCATTTGCCACAGCCGTTTTCGTTTGGGCTTGCCCGTGTGCCACGAAATATCTTTCGGGGGAGCCTAATACCCCAACCGCCTTACGGCGTCGGGTAGGCTGCCATACAATCTGCAAGCAGAGGCGGTGGGATTATCCGATATATGACGGATTATAGAATGGCAGTCAAATGGATAAACAGCCTTTCCCGGTCGGAAGATTTTAGACCTCAATTCGCGAATAGGTTTTAACCGACAAAAGGGAGCTGAAAAAATTGTTACCAATAATTGTTTCTCGCGGGTTAAGAACGGATTTGCTTCTCCGACATAATCCGTTCATTTCTCAGCGGTCGAATTACGACCTTTTCCTTGTCGATAATGCTACCGGCATTCGAGTGTAAGAATCCTGTTTTAGAGTACGATTTCGGTCATCAAAGTTCAACCGCATTTCTTTTCAGTTGTTTGCATGAAACGGTTTACTTTAGTTTTCTTGCCCTATATATAGAGAAATACTAAACTAAACAGAATTATATATACCCGCGCGGGAATAAACTACACCTGCAAAAAAAACATCGGGAAACCAGAAAATTCGGCAGTTGCTTTAGTCGAATAATCCGTTTACTAAATTGACCGCATCGTCCTTTTTCTGATTGATGATTTTGGCGTAGACTTGCGTCATTTTCACATCAGCATGGCCGAGTAATTTCGAAGTGGTGTAGAGGTCTGCTCCGAGCGTCAGCATCATTGTCGCGAACGTGTGGCGGCTCGTGTGAAATGAAAACCGCTTATCTATTCCAGCCGCTTTCGCCCAAGGTTTGAGAAGCGTGTTTATCATCGTTGGGCTCGGCAAATCGAATACATGATCTTCCGATGTCTTCTCTCCACGTTCCGGCATCCACTTCAAGGCTTCGGGGGAAAGCGGCAGATAAATCGGCTCTTTGGTCTTTTGCATAGATACAGCCAAACGATATTGTCCCCTATCAACAAAGACATCTTTCCACTTTAAACTGATGATATCGCTTATCCGCAGTCCGCAGAAGCAGGAGAACAAATAAGCCTGTTTTACGGCTTCGTTTTTCATCGGAGCAGCAATCAATGCCCGCACCTCTTCAATGGTCATATACGACCGCTTGCTCTCCGGCAGACGGATTTTATCCGAATTGTTGATCTTCGTAAAAGGATTGACTTTTATAATTTCCGCTCGCACGGCTGCATTCAAAGCTCCGTTCAGAATGCGGTAATAGGTGTGTAGCGTAAAATTAGATACTTGTTTGCCCTTCGGTCGATATTCAGTCAATAGATAGTCGATATACTCTTGACAAAACGCCTTGTCGATTTGATCCATCGTTACCCGTTCTCCGGCATAATTTTTCAAGATGCGGATAGTAACTTGGATTTGGTTTCCATCTTTCTTTCCTCGCTTCGCCTGATTCTCTTTGTAGGTTTCCATCCAGTCCAGAAGAAAAACCTTTTCACGGGTTTCGATACCCGCTTCGCCGTTGGTAAGTTGAATGATTCGTTTCGATTTGATGGCATTGGCTGCGGCCATAGTCGTTTGATTCCGCACACGGGCATTGTTATCCGTTTCGGGGATAAGATACATCTTCAGATACTCATACGTCCGTTTGCCGTCCCGATAGATATCCAAATACAGACTTTTGTTTCCATTGGCCAACTCTTTCATCCGAAGACGGATAGGTTCTTTGACTTTTGCGGGCTTCTTTACTCGTGGCATAGTTCCTCCTTGCTTTACTCGTTATTCCTGCCACAAAGGTAGAAAGAATAATCCGAATTAAGGAACAAATAAGAAACAAAAATGTACCGAAAAAGAACCAAACAACAATAATCAAGTAAAACAAGAGAAGATGTAGATACAGCGTAATTACTTATTATACAGATTGTTTATTTTCACTTGATTAGTTTTTGTTTTCTCCTTCAATCTATACTATATAAATCTGGTAAATTTCACGTAAACAGGAATAAGCATTACAAACGCTCTTCACCTTGTGTAGATTATATCCTTTCGATATATCTGCCCAAGTGTGGGGTGTTGCTTATTTGTTTACGGGCATTCCAGAGCCTCTGACGAAATAGGTGAACAACTCCACACTTTCTTTTTGCATATAACCCACCGCAGCAGGAGTTGATACGGTAAGATTTGAAACACTTGTTTAACTTAAATAAATCTTACTATGAAAAAATTATTTTTATTTGTGCTTACTGCAATGATGATTTGCGGATGCTCCAAGAACGAAAACCCTGCACCTCCTGAAGAGGATATATTTTCCGTCGATATAACATCGCTGGAATTTAGCGGGCGGGGAGGCACACAATACATTTCCTTTGAAAGCACCCAAGATTGGACACTTTCGGGTGGCGCTTCTTGGTGTGAACCGTCGCAGAAAAGCGGAAGCGGCACAGACCGATATTTTTCTGTCGATTTTTCTGCAACAAGCAATACGACAACTGATAACCGCTCAACTGCATTCACGCTCAAAAGCGGAGAACAATCGGTAGAAATACAAATAACACAGGGATTTGTTCCGACCGTCATTGTGTCCGAAGCGGGAACATTACAACAAATCTTAACAGAACAAAATCTATTGGAAACGACGGAATTGAAAATTAACGGCAAGCCCGATGAAACGGATTTCAAATTTCTCAAATCCGTGCTGACATTGAACTATTTGGATATTTCGGACGTAAATTTGGAAGAGTTGCCTGAAAGAGCCTTTGCAAATTCCCTTATTTCCCATGTTATATTACCGCGTTCTTTGAAAGTAATCGGCAATGAAATGTTCTATATGGCAGAAACGAGAACCGTACAAATGTTTGACGAAGTAGTTGCCATAGGCGACAAGGCATTTTATATGAGCGAAATTCATTCGGATTTTCATTTTTCATCCAAATTACAAACTATCGGTAAAGAGGCGTTTTATCATTGTTCGGGCTTATATTCTCTAAAATTTCCTGCATCACTTGAAACTATTGGGGAAAGTGCATTTGCGAATTTGACATATTCCGTCACGAGTTACCCATCTCTTGATTACATATTTTTTGAAAAAGGGTCGAAATTGAAAACGGTCGGAGATGAAGCTTTTTATCGCGCTTTAGACCGTGATGGGATTATTTATATGCAACATTGTACTCAAGTTGAAACGCTTGGATACAATACATTCAAAGAAGATATTGCTTCTGCATTCTATTTTGGGACAAAAACACCGCCCCAAGGAGGATTCCCCTTTAAAAAAGGCGACTACGTCAATGCTTGGACTGTTAAAATATATGTCCCGAAATTATATGTAGATGCATATCAGAAACTTTGGAGCAATTATTCTTGGGACGTGCAAGGTAGCTTTATGGCGTTAGAAGATAATATGCCCGAAGACAAATGATACTGCTATGAAGCAAAATAGGATAAATAAAGCCCAATGGCGAGAATTGATTGCAAATTACATTTCTTACTGCAACAACAGAGGAAATTTAGGATTGTTGGTCAAAACGGATAATCTACGACATGTTTCAAATGCAATTTGGGATGAGTGGAGCCGCATTATATCAACAAATTGCAATCGCCTTTCCCAATCGGCCGATTTTAACGAATTGTACGAACGCATAGAGGATTTGAAAATTCGGGGAATAGGAGCACAATCCATGATTGAAACAGCCCGACAAATCGCTTATAAATACGATATTCCATTGGATGATTCCTGCTGGAGAGTGGTAGTGCGAAAATCCCCTATTATCAAATTACTTGGTGTTCCTGCAAGAGATATTAAAAGTTACTTTGCCCGATTATCTTCTGATTTCGGACAATTAACCTCACAGCAAAAAATAGATTTTATTATTGCCTACCAAGATAAAATTAGGCGTCTGCTAAAGAAATAAGATACACCACCTATCGAGTGACAGACTTTGTGAAAAGGTTAATCTATAAGACCCTTTTGCAGAGTTTGTCACTCTCTTATTTTGTTTATTCCACTAATAATCTTATCTTTATAAAGATAAATAACGATTAAATTTTAGCTAAAATGAACAGATACAAACAACCGAAAACAGAATGAAAGACCGACGCATGAGAGGATAAACAGATAATCCAAAAGGCGGTTAAATGGAGCCAAACAGAGGGAATAGTCCTGCTTGTAGGAAAACCCAAAGACGAAATATTTCCCGAAACATTTATCTACTTGTTTGCCCCTAATATGGCAGACATAACAAAGCCCGTCGAAATTATCCTTACAAAGAACCGACAATACATATTCGGATGAAAATGCGAGCTCGAAGATATGGACGGGATAATCGGCACAATGACGGCTAACGAGGCACAAATCGAGGGAACGGGCGAAAAGGTGAATTTGTTCGACTACCACGTGAAAGCCGATACAATCCTATTCCAATACACCACACCCGACGGACGGGACGAGATGGTGAAATTCCCGTTAGCTGGATTCTGCGAAAACTATCTGATGCAATTTGCAAAATAATTCGGTGGAGTTGAATTGCATCGTATCTATAAAGGTTAAGGAGAAAGGGCCGAAAAAATGCGGCGTTTTCCTTTGACTACAATAATACTAATTCATTCAATTACTAATAATCTCGATTAAATCAAGAGTTAAACCGTCAGTTAAACCGCGACGAAAAGACAGAAACAAGGGGCGAACGGGCTATGCGTAAATCACTGAATAGCATCTATATTCAGACGGGATGGTGCCATAGCTCAGTTGGTAGAGCAAAGGACTGAAAATCCTTGTGTCCCCGGTTCGATTCCTGGTGGTACCACTTAAAAATCAGAGAGTTGCAGAAATGTGACTCTCTTTCTTTTTGGTGTAAAACGGGCGAAAAGCAGGGTTTGTTTTACCCAGTGTTTTACCCATGAGCACAACTATCGAGGTGGTATGCTTCAAATACAAGCCTCTCAAAAACAATGAATTTCCTTTAAGAATACGCATTACAAAAGACCGCAAGACCAAGTATATCAGCCTTGGAGTGTCTGTTGCACCTCAGTATTGGGATTTTGATAGAAATCAGCCCACATTGGATTGCCCTGACAGGGAATATTTGGAGAAACTGATTGCCAATAAATTATGTGAGTGTAAAGGCAAGGTTGTGGAATTGAAATCCGAGAATAGGGAATTTACCGCAACAACCCTTAAAGAACAAATCTCCAAACCTGTGAAGGCCGTGACTGTCGGAGAACTCTTTGGACAGATCATCCGGGAGTTGCAGGATGAACGCAGGACAGGTTATGCTACCTCTGTGGAGCAAGTTTATCGGTCGTTGCTCAAATTCAATAAGCACCTGAGTGTCTATTTTTCTGACATCGACCATTTGTGGCTGAAACGCTATGAATTGTGGCTCCGCAGGCAGGGTAGAGCTGAGAATACCATAGGTGTCCGGTTCAGAACCCTGAGAATGGTCTTTAATCAGGCCATAGAGCGTGGATATGCCAAGATGGAGCAGTACCCATTCAAGAGTTACAAAGTGGGTAAATTGCACGCAGAAACTCCAAAACGTGCCATATCCAAGACAGAGGTGAAAGCCGTTATGGATTTCCCATGTGAGGGGCGGGATTTTTATACCCGGTTTGCCATTGACCTTTTCAGTTTCTCCTATTTGATGGGCGGTATTAATTTCGCAGACATGGCTAATCTCACTCGGCAGAACATTGTGGATGGCAGATTGGTTTACAGGCGGCAGAAAACCGGGAAATTGTTGAATCTGCCTATTCACAGCCGGGCTATGGAGATTATTGAAAGTTATGCTTCCGGGAACATCTACCTGTTCCCTATCTATTCAAAGGAACATAAAACGATCCAACAAAAATTAAACAGGCATCACAAGGTCATTACCAAGGTAAACCGGGCTTTGGCCGAGATAGGCAGGGAGTTGAAAATACCGATTAAACTCACAACCTATGTAGCTCGGCATAGCTATGCCACGGTGCTGAAAAGGGCTGGTGTTCCTACCTCTATTATTTCTGAATCTCTCGGGCACAGTTCTGAGCGAGTGACCCAAATTTATCTGGACAGTTTCGAAAATGAACGGATGAATGAAGCGATGCAACATCTTATATAAAGTTAAGGGGAATAGTAAGTTTTCCCCTTGGCTTTTATTATATTTACTGATGATCATTTAATTTTTTATATCAAATGGAGGATGAAATGTATACAGGGCCATGGGGGCGGGTTAGGAAAATATGGATGGAGGATGGGGAGACACGAGTTTCAGTTCCTAAATGGATTGTTCATGTTCTTTTGGACAGTTTGGATAAAGAATTCATATTGAATACCCTGCTCGATGAGAAAAAGATAGAAATTATCGCTTCTACGATGAATGAGTGCTTGGAACAAATTATTGAGCGATTGGAAGCCTTTGGGAAATATAACTCTGCATCAAAACACAAAGTGGCCTTATCTCTGCTTCGGCAATATAAATCCACTCCTATTCGATTGGATGAGATAGATACGCAATTCCTAAATGATTTTGAACTATTTCTAAGAAATAGGGGCAATCGAAATAATAGCATAGCTACTAAATTCAGTATCTTAAAAGCCACTTATAACAGGGCTGTTGAAGAGGGTAGATTCTGTCCTAAATCCAATCCATTCATCAAATTCAAGGTAGGCAAATTGTGGACCTCCACCCATAAACGGGCTATTGCCAAACAACACATTATCCTCATAGAAAACTACTCCCCACAATGCACTAACACAGAATACATCCTATTGGCCCGTGATATTTTTCTTTTCAGCTACTATACTGCCGGAATCAATTTCGGTGACATGGCACGGCTGAAACAGGAAAATATTGCAGGCGGGAGGCTCTATTACACGCGGCATAAAACCGGGAAATTACTCTCTTACAAATTGATGCCTAAAGCATTGGAGATAATACAACGATACCAGAATCCAACGTCTGAATATCTATTTCCAATCCTTAACAGCAGTCACAAAACAGAGTTGCAGAAATTCAACCGGATTCACAAAGCCCTTGCTAAAACCA
Source organism: uncultured Eubacteriales bacterium (assembly GCA_900549105.1). Taxonomy (GTDB): domain Bacteria; phylum Bacillota; class Clostridia; order Lachnospirales; family Lachnospiraceae; genus Frisingicoccus. The sequence goes on along the minus strand of URND01000012.1, from coordinate 25,268 downwards.
ACAAGGCCCTGAAACAAATCGGCGAGGAGTTGAAAATCCCAAATAAACTGACCACTTATGTAGCAAGGCACAGTTATGCGACAGTCCTCAGAAGAGCTGGGGTTGCAACCTCTATTATCAGCAGCTCTTTGGGACACAGTTCTGAAAAAGTCACCCAAATTTATCTGGATAGTTTTGAAAATAAACAGATTGACGAGGCAATGCAACATCTTGTATAAAGTTAAGGGGAACGGTAATATTCCCCTTAACTTTTGCTATATTTGCTCAGATAGATAAGTTTTGTATTAAAATGTTAAGTGAGCAGATATGATTGATTTGGAAGATCTGGATGATATCGCAGCAGAGGTTGCAGATATTATGGGAAATGGGAATTTAGACCTTTCCAATTTGAATTTTTCTGTTTTACAGGAGTTTCCTGATGAGGCCGCACCAGTAAAGGAGGAGAAGACGATTTTAGTGGCAACACCTCAACTTTCTGCACCGACAGTAACGACCAAGCAGTCTGTTCCTAATACTTATAAAGACCTGCATGATTCAGCGGATGGGTGGATATCATCCGCTGAAGACAAGGAGGCTCTTATGGATCACGAGATAAATCAGCTATCGGACCTTTCCCTGGAGATCGGCTTCCCAGGCAATGTGGATGAAATAATGAATGCCCTTGAACAGGGAACACCTGTCCCCATTCCTGTTGGAAGCAATAGTGTACAATTGAAGCTATCTTTTTATATGGATAAGATGCCTCACGGTATAGTGGATAAGCAGGTAGCAGGCATTGGAGCAACTTCATTGGAAATTGATTCAAAAAGAAATTCCATCATTGTATTTCCGACCAAGATTCTGGCCTACAACAAATGGCAGCGGAATAAGACCAAACTTCTTTATGTCGGAGGAAAAATCAATGACGAGAGAGATACGACGAGCATAAAAGAAATCCAAAGTTATCTGTCCGACGATAAAGTAGTATACAAGAAATTCCTTGTAGTGGCTGACAGTCTATACAAACTATTGCAGATCATCGGAAAAGAGCACTATAAGGATTATTTTCTGATGATTGACGAGGTGGACATGATTCAGTCGGAGAGTAATTACAGGCCCAGTTTGGAATCTCTTATAGACCATTACTTTGAATTTCCACCCAAGAACAGATGCCTTGTAACCGCAACTATGAGGGAGTTTTCCAATCCTCAGTTGCAACAGGAATGCAAGTTCAACTTATCATGGAAAGATGCACCCAAACGCAAGATACAACTCTATTACACGGATAATCTGGATGCGCTGACATCACAGCAGATACAATTTTTACCTCCGACTGAAAAGATAGTGATTGCCTACAATTCTATCCGGCATTGCAGGAATATCATCAAACTGCTGCCCGATGAACACCTAAAGGATTGTGCTATTCTGTGTAGTGATTCATCTGTAGAGGAAGCCGGGACATATTATGCGGAATTGGCCGAAGGGAACAAGCTGCCTAAAAGAATCAATTTCATCACAAGCTGCTATTTTGCAGGAGTGGACATTGAGGACTACTATCACCTTATTACGGTTTCCAACGCCCGACAGAACTATTAGATGCTTTCCCCGGATAAATTGACGCAGATACATGGAAGATGCAGATTCTCGAATGGGATATTGAGCGACACCATCATTTACAACACCCGTGAAAAGTGGCGACAGAATGCAGATGGAGATTACCAAGCCACCCTGCTCAAACAGGCTGACGCTCTTCTTCACCTACAAAAATCAGCCTCCGAGTTAGCAGAACAAGATAAAGATTTACTGGACTTATTCGAGATAGTTAAAACTGCAATCCGGGAGAAAGGAGCGATTTCTATTTCTGGAGAGAGACCTATCCAGTTAACTCGCAGAGACTATTTCAGCAAGGATGTGGTTGCATATATGAATATTGACTACCTTGTAGAACGTCAGAAGCTGAGTAATACCATCTATGATTCGATCGCTCACTTGCAACTGGCTTTGGAAGCGCAAGGGCACAAGGTAACATTCGAGAATAGATATGGAACATTCCCCCTGTCCGAGCAACAGAAAAAGATAGAACAAGTAAACAAGGAAGAATTACAAGTAACTGTTGACAGGCGACTTGCTGAAATAATTGATGAGGTACGAGAGATCACTAAATCTCGACACCTGACAGCAGGAGAAAAACAAACCTTTCAATCCCGTAAAGGGTGCTCGGCATTTGTGAACAGATTCTATTCTCTTCAAAAATATGTAGATGCAAACACCCTTATTGACCATCTATGGGAAATTCGCCATAGCGATAAGAGAGCCTATAAAAACCTCCAAAATGCCGCTGTATTCTGGGCCCTGGATGATAAGCACCCATTCAAACGGGATTTACTCAGGGTATTCAAGATCGGCAGAAAATATAAAGCCTCGGAAATACAAGAGCTGACTGCTCCAATAGTAAAATACCATCTTCACAAGACTATCAAACAGCGTGCATCAGTAAGCCTGTTGAAAGCTCTATTCTTGGTAGAGAGACCTAAAATTTACCTTATAAAGGGAAAAAATCCAATGGGATTCAAAAAGCACGGCCCGCTGAGAATCCCAAAAACCGAGGAAAATCTACTGAAATATTTCTTACTATAAATCTCTGATTTACAGAAAAATAACCGCCAAAATATTTGCAAAATACAAAAATTTTACTTATCTTTGTCTTGTCTTTCAGGAGGTTAGGCCCTCCAAGAATCCAATTTAAGTATCATTTTTAAGTGTGTTCGCATTTTATGCGAATCTATATTACCTACCTTCTTTATATCTCTAATAATAGATAGTAAGTAATATAGAACAGCCTAAAATACAAACACCATTTTTGCACCCTATGAAAAATTATACGGTTATCCCCACTGAAGCAGCTGAGAAGCTGCCTCTCAATGATCTTTATGTTTTTACTGCTCTCTGCCTGACAGCACATGATGATAATACAACGGATGTCACCTATGAGCAATTAGCCGGATTTACAGGAAAATCCCTGGGTTACATAAAGGATCATTTTGCCAAAAGACTGAAAAATAGCGGTCTTTGTACCATTGAAGAATTTGTAAGAAACAGCAACAGGCGCAAAAGATATATTTTGCCGTATGTTCCTGAACAATTTAGGATTATCCACAGAGGGGTATTAGAAGATAATAGGCTCTCATCCGAAGAAAAGGGCTTCCTGCTCGCTCTCTATTGCATAGGGTTTAATAATTCATTCAATATGGGACTATCTGCAACGGAAGCCATTAAGAGATTAGGTATTTCAAGAACAGCTTACTACAAACACTTAAAATCTTTACGAGTTAAAGGCTATATAGGGCTTGCTGGTGATTATCTGCAAAATCCTCAATTTGACAATTATCCCGATTCATTAATGCTGACATGTGATTGGTTAGGGCATCAGACTTATAAAGAGTGGTTACATGGGAAAGAACCGTTTGAGTATGACACTACTAAAATGCTATTTATCCTTTATCGGAATTGCTCAGATAAGCCATTATATAATTATAAAACTAAGTGCGCATAAGGGCGGGATTATCCAACTCCTGCCCTTATCCTAAGTAAATGAATCTGTTGGTGTTGGCAAACATTATTATTAATAAGACATTATTTCCTGACCCCTAAGTTCTAACTATTTTATTTTTTTTTCAGTTTTGTCCGCACACGTTTGCCCCAATCACCACATGACCTCTCCCTGCACTCGGCGTGGGGATGGTCCCCCGCCACAACACTTTAATCTAAAATTTGTGGTATGGAAAGCAATCTGAAATTTATCGAGACGTGGGAGGTAGCCCAGTTCAAGGCCCAGCAGGGAGTTGAGAAGCTGGAGGTAAAACAGAATCCCCACACAGGCAAGGTGTTCTTTGTCTATGGCCTTGAAACAGGCCCTTGCAGTCGGAAAGTAGAGACAGGACAGCTGACAGACCCGGTAGTCTCTCAGGTGTGCAATGCCGAGACAGGGGAGATGTTTATGATGCTCCATCAGCGGGGCGAAGGAGGAGCCCCTACATTGGCTGTGTTTTAGACTGATTAGGGATTCTCAGGACAGGCAGGAGGCTTTGGGGCTTTCTGCCTGTTTTTTTATGTTCAGATAGATACACACCTTAATTTCATACATCATGTTAAACATCCGTCCTTCTACAAGAAAGCAGGCCAAAATCAAATTGGCCCTTCAGGGCTGTGCAGGTTCGGGCAAAACCTACTCAGCCCTCCTGTTAGCCTATGGCATGACCTCTGACTGGTCTAAAATTGCCGTCATAGATTCTGAAAATGGCTCTGCCGATCTCTATGCTCACCTCGGGACCTACAATGTGGTCTCCCTCGGTGGTGATTATTCCCCGGAGAATTACATCGAGGCCATCACCTTATGTGAAAATGCAGGTATGGAGGTAATCATCGTGGACAGTATCTCCCAATGCTGGGACTACCTGCTGGATTTCCATGCAGGACTGCAAGGCAATTCCTTTGCAAACTGGGCCAAGGTTACACCCCGGCAGAATGCCTTTGTGCAGAAAATCCTCCAATCTCCCGTGCATATCATCTGTACCATGCGCACCAAGCAGGATTATGTCCTCAATGAAAAGAACGGCAAGATGGTCCCGGAAAAAGTGGGCTTAAAAGCCATGCAAAGGGATGGCATGGACTATGAATTTACCGTCGTTCTGGATATAGACCTCAAACACCATGTGCAGGCTTCCAAAGACAGAACAGGCCTGTTCATGGGCCGTCCCGAGTTCACCATCACTCCCAAAGTAGGCCAAGCCATCCTGAATTGGTGCAACCTCAATCCCCAATCAAACATCATTCAACCCCAAACCCCTCAAAACTATGGAAACAGCGCTCCAACTCCATCCCGTTAGGCAAGAGATTATTCCTCTGCCGACACAACATCCTATCAATATTACACAGCCGCTCAGGACGGATAAGACCACACCCTTTATAGAGGCCAATACCAAAGAGGTTTCAATCCGCCACCTGCAAAGTGATTGTGTGGTCCCGGTTTTCTCCAAAGACAACGAGGTAACCATTTCACACCCTGCCTTTGTGGAGACAGTCCATGAGGCGGCTCAGCAGTTCTTCCGGGGAGAGGCCATCGACAGCCCCGAAATAAGGGTGAGCCATATCATCAAGGGCAGAATCCCCGAGGCTATCCATAAGCCCGTGAATCAGCTTTTGGAGACAGACAAGACCATCTACTATGAGCGGATGATGTTCTGCTTTGAAATCCCCACTATCCACGAGGACATCGACGGAAACCCCTTAAAGCTGACAGTAGGAGGGGTAAGGGCCTACAACCATGAAAACCTCTACAACAAAAAATCTGCGGAGAAATTCAAGGTCTTTGTGGGCTTTCAGAACATGGTCTGCTGCAATATGTGTGTCTCCACGGACGGCTATAAGAGCGAGATCAAGGTGATGAATACACAGGCCCTCTTTCAGGCTGTCATGGAGTTGTTTCAGCTCTATAACCCCGAGAAACACACAAGGCAGATGCAAACCCTTGTGAACTCTTCCATGACAGAACATCAGTTCGCTCAGCTCTTGGGAAAGTCACGGCTTTATCAATGCCTGCCCCAGGAGGATAAAAAGAGACTGCCCCAATTGCTGATGACAGACACCCAGATCAATCTGGTGGCAAGGGCTTATTACCAAGACGAGGCTTTCGGAGTAGATGCACAGAGCCGAGAGATTTCCATGTGGAAGGTCTACAACCTACTTACAGGGGCTAATAAGTCCTCCTACATCGACAATTTTCTGGACAGGGCACTCAATGCCTCGCAACTGGCTGAGGGTATCAACAAGGCTCTGTATGGAGAGAGCGAGTACAGGTGGTTTGTAGAGTAATTCCCGCACTTACTTTCTAAATAATTCAAAAGTATGTGCGTGGGGTTTTCCCGGAAATCCCCTCTGTTATTAACTTACCATCCCAGCTATAAATAGTTTTCTTACCGGAAGTGCTGCGGTCTGTCTATTATCCATTATGATATGAAAGTTGGAGTGTGCGCACTTAATTGCTTATAATAATGGAATCTATCTGCGCATGAGTTGTACATCTATCTCTCTTATATAATGGAAAGATAGGTGTACAGACTCTCTAAAAGAGCGCCGGGAATTATCTTTTGTCTGAAATTTGTGTATTTTTGTGCGTATGGATGACAAGTTGCAACAGATCGACACCCTTTTAGGTGAACTGAATCAATACAGGGCTAATGAGAATTACCGCATCACAGAGGCCCTGGAGATTGAATATACCTATGACAGCAACCGCATCGAGGGAAATACCCTGACCCTCCATGAAACGGATATGGTGGTCAACAAAGGTATTACCATTGCAGGCAAAGGGTTAAGGGAGCATCTGGAGGCTATCAACCATAAAGAGGCCATTGATTTTATTAAGGACGTAGCCCAGAAGAAAGAGCCGATCTCGGAACGTGTGCTTTTGGATATTCACGCCATTGTCCTGCACAGCATAGACAAGGACAATGCAGGGAAATACCGCCGTGTACCTGTCATTATCAGCGGTAGCAAGCATATTCCTCCCCAGCCTTATCTGTTACAGCCCAAAATGGACGAGTTGTTTCAATGGTACGAGGCAAACAAAGATTCCATGCACCCGGTTGTATTGGCCGCTCAGATGCACGAGAAACTGGTGTCTGTTCATCCCTTTATTGACGGGAATGGCAGGACAGCCCGTCTCGTGATGAATCTGATATTGATGCAACACGGTTATCCCATAGCCAATATCAAGGGGGACAATGAGACAAGGCGACGCTACTATGAGACTTTGGAGGAAGCATCCTCGGGAGATAACTCGGCTTTTGTGGAGTTTATCGAAGATGTAGTAATTCAAAGTCTGACGTACTATCTGAAAATCATCCGGGGATAAGCCGGAGATTTGAATACCAATGGGAGGTGTGGAGCGATCCATGCCTCTTTTTTTATTCGGGTGCATTCAGCTATCATTTGAGACGTACCGATTATGCACTATTTTAGAGTACTGAATTTATGAAAGATTTGTATTTGACACTTATCGGAGGGCTTATATTTGTCCTTGTGGCCTACATAAGAGCAGACCCCCGCAAGAAAGAGTAAACATTTTCTCAGATCAATATTGATTTTCTGAAACTTTAAACCGAAATTTGTTGTTACAATACCCCGTTGAGTCGTTGTATTTAAAAAACATTTTCTAACTTTGTGATGCTATCCGCTGGGTAGCGACATATTGATTGATGAAAGTGTTTAGCTTTTATCCTTGACAATAAAATTTGGCGATTTTAAGAGAACAAGGGTAAGCAATACAAACACTCATCACTTGCGTAGCTATATCATCCTCGATATACTGCTCAAGTGTGGGGTATTGTTTATTTGTTCTCGGGCCACGCCAAATGCCTATTGTCAGATAAACTAACAACTCCACACTTTCTTTTTTTATAATCCCCTTGATTCGGAGTTGGCTGGGGTAAATATCTAAATCCAATGATTAATTTAATCTATGAAAAAGGTGAATTTCGTTTCGAAAAAGCCTTTGAATCTGTCACACCACAAACAATGGATGTCTTTCTGACAGTTAAAGATGTGGTTCCCGACACGCAGCAACCTGATTTAACCCAACAAGCTTGCCTATTTATCAATAAAAAGTTGGGAACGGAATATTCGACTGAGGGATTAGGTGATTTTTCAAAGACCGAAGAAAAAACGATTGTTTCAGTTATTGATTGGAATAAGAAATATTCACAATTATTCCCAATGCGCATCGTAGCATAAAGCATTCATTTACATATCTTTACACATCGGTTTGAGTGCTATTCAGCCCATCGACAAACCGTTCAAACAGAGGATTTTGATGAATATCTGTCGTAAAATCCTTGAATCAATTCTCTAAAGGCATTTCATCCATTTTATTGATTGAAACAGTTGGTCTGAGTTGGACTGACATGGACTATGATGGACTATCATAGACTTACATGGACATATATTTTGGAGTATCTCCTTTCGATTTAAATTGAAATCTATATTCCACTATAATCCATGTCAGTCAACGGTAGTCCATTTCATTTTTTCCAATGTAAATCTGCTTCCTACGAAATAAAAGCTATGTAAGTGATCGAAGGCAGAACCATGATTCAACAATGAAAAATCACAAGAGAATCAAGGAATGTTTCGGCGATTTCGAAAATATTAAATTAACCATAAATCAGAACATGAACGAATACACATTCTATCAAGATCATAAAGGTACGATCTGGCAGCGGAGCCATTTCTCAGTGAATGCCGAGTCTCTAAATGAAGCAAAGCAGATCATAGCAGCCAACAACCTGTCTTCGAACTTCGTCGGTGATCTGGACGACGGACAAACCATTGTTTTCCACAAGTCAGAGTACCTATACGATACTTTGAGCAGTATGGTTCCCGATCATAACCAAGGACATGCCACGATAATCGTTCTCGATTCGAACCATGAGACTATCTGCATGAACGGCCACGATCCGCAGGTGGACCGATCTGTGCGGAAGGAGCTGCGGGTCTTCGCCTGGCCTTACAAACTACTGCCCCGCAATGCTTCCGACGAAGAGATTCTCAAGGCATGGGAGAATGGGCCCATACCAGCCCCGGAAGATGAAAGGGAGATGTCCGAAGTAGAAATATACACGCCTGATGAGTTTTCTGAGAGGATCAATGACAATAAATGCGCTTTCGACAATTATTATGTTCGTTTCATTATAATAACCTTATGAACATGACAAAAATAGCAAAACTGTGTAGCAGTAAGTCTGCTCACACGGATCATCGTTGATGAAACAGATTCCGAAGAGGAGAATCTGGCTACCGCCAAGCCTCAATTTATCTGCAAAATCAACACGGACCTTGGAGATAACGTTGAATTTATCGAAGAAGATACCGAATGTCCTTTCGATCCGGAAACAGATTGAACGCCCGGAAACCTATTGAAACGAACGCTGATTTAGATCAAAATTATAACTCAGAGCATGGCCGAATCAAGCCATGCTTTTTAATTATCCATAACCATGAAAACATTCGCAGATGTAAAACGTAAAATGAGACCCGGCACAAAGTGGCGTTGCATCCATCTTTTCGACAACACAGATATGGGTGTGCGAGCGGTTGGTAAAGCACAAACCAATGCCGTAGCATTCCTTAAACCCGACGGAAAACTTATATGGCTCTTTTGGCCCAAGGCTAAAGACATACAAATCATCGACGAGAATACTTTTATCGTAACAGACAACGGTAGACCTATGCTGAAATATATCTTCGTAGAGTAATAATTTCAGCCATAATACGCTGTAGAAATCTTAAAAATTAAAGCCTATGCAAAAGAAAAGCAAAGGCCGGATATTGAGTATTACACGAATATGTGGGTATTGCGGCAATCCCTTCGAAGCCCATAACAGTACAACTCGCTTTTGTTCAAGAAAATGTTATAACCGGGACTATTATCTCCATCATGCCCAAATTATGAATCTAAAAAGGGCCGAGCTGTATAAAAAAACCTACAAACCTCGAAATCCGGCAAAACCGAATCCTCTACCTGCTTCTGGAGAAATCACTACTCCAGTGGACCTCATTTCCATCAAAGAAGCGGCGAGACGTATGTGTGTATGCAAACAAACGGTGTACAACTTAATCCATGCGAATCAAATCAGGGAAATTCGTTACACCTCACGTTTATCCTATGTAAAATGGAGTGAAATAGTGAATCATTTCAATCACAACAATCCGAAGATTCCGCAAATCACGTTGCCGAAAGGTAAACAGCCGTTGCGCAGGGAAGTAATTGCAAAATTCGAAAAGGCAACGGCAAAAGCAAAACTCAAGGAATCAACTCCGCTGTGGCTAACGCCACAGCAAGTATGCGAAAGATACGATTTATCATCAATCAATATTGTCTACGCTTATGCCAGTAAATTTCATATAGTTAAAAAGAAAGTCCACCGGCATACATTGTATTCAAGCAAAGCCTTTGATGCCGTATTAGAACCTTATCCCGATAAAACGATGCCATCCGGGTATATAACCATAAAAGAGGCTTCACTGAGATACAATCTTTCTCTTACAGGAGTCCGAAAGAGACTTGACATTTTAGGTGTTAAATATACATGGTTTCAGAAATCGATTATTTTTCAGGAAGATGAGTTTGTGAAAAAATCCAAGAGACTTGAAATCGCCTGACAATTACCGCATTACAAAACACAAATAATTGATTGTATGGTTAGTAATAAATAACTTGCAATCCCAAAAAAATATAACATGAGAAGAGTAAAAGTTACAGTTCGCAGCCGTCCGATTTCCGGAGATCGACGCACGCTCTATCTTGATTATTACCCGGCAGTCCGCATTCCCGAAACGATGAAAATGATGCGGCAGGAAACATTGGGCATGTACCTGTATGATAAGCCGAAAAACCAGATTCAGAAACGGCATAATGAATCCACGCTTGCACAAGCGGAAGCTATACGCTGTCTCCGCGTCCAAGCTGTCATCAATGAAGAGTTTGGTTTTCTGGATAAACAACGCCTGAATACGGATTTTCTTGAATATTTCCGCAAAGAAACCCTCATGCGGAATTGTAGTTGGGCAAGTTGCTACAAACACTTCAAGACATTCGTGGGCGGTAAATGTACTTTTGCCCAGATCAATGTCGATTTATGCGTGAAATTCCGGGAATATCTTCTGAAAGCTCCCCGCTTTGATACTTCCGCCAAAGCACTTTCCGTCAATACGGCTTCGGGTTACTACCGCAAATTCCGGGGTTTGCTTGCCATCGCATTACGCGACAAACTGCTGCAGGAAAATATCAATTTGTATCTGGACCGTATCGATGTAAAGCCCAACAAAATTGAATTTCTCACCCAGCAGGAATTGCTCAATCTGTCGAAGGCTCCTTGTGAAATTCCCGTACTCAAAAAAGCGTCGCTTTTCTCATGCCTAACTGGATTGCGATATAGCGACGTGCAGCGCCTCGAATGGAGCAATATCGTTCCGAATCTCGAAGGCACGGGGTATAATATCCGTACACGGACAAAGAAAACACAAGCGGAAATATCTCTGCCGCTAAGTCCGGATGCCTTGGAGCTATGCGGAGAGCGTAGTGACGGCGTAGTTTTCATCGGACTTAACCGCAACATGCTCAATGCTCCTCTGCGCCGGTGGATCTCCGAAGCTGGAATTACAAAACATATCACTTTCCATAGTTTCCGGCACACCTACGCCGTGCTTCAGTTGGCAAGCGGGACCGATATTTACACCGTAAGTAAAATGCTCTCGCATAAGCATGTTACAACGACAGAAATCTACCTCGACCTGCTTGAAGAAACCAAGAGTAAAACCATCGGCCGCATTCAAATCCATAAAGATCACGATCCGGATGCAGCATGAAGAAATAGTACTAACCAATAAAATGTTTAGAAATGGACGAATCCACTAATTTGACATTCAACGACCTGCCGCAGGCAGTATGAATGATAGCGCAAGAACTGAAAGAACTCCGGGAAATGGTCGCGGTATTACAGCCTCCGAAACCCACGCGCCGGCCAATTCTTATCGATGAAGCCTGCAAGATTCTCGGTAAAGCCAAACCTACCGTATATACACTGTCCCGCTTAGGTGAAATTCCCAGTTGCAGACAGGGCCGAAAGGTTTATTTCTACGAAGATGAACTGCTTGAGTACATCAATTCCGGAAAAGTTACTACAGCCCGGGAAATACGGGAAACCGCAGAGCAGGCGCTATACAAAGGCACTCGACGCCGATAAATGATGAATACGGCAGAGACCTCACCATCGAATCAGGTGGTGAGGTTTATTGTTGTCTTAGAAATCTGATTTAAGTTAAAGCTTAAGTTAAAAGAAAGCCCAAAACACATTGTGCATCTTTGCCGTACAAAACGACAACCAACAAGCGGTGAAACAATGGATTCGGAACAACAGTTCAAAGAGATCAGAACCTTATGCGTTCTGATGATAGACAAGCTGGATAAGATTTCGGCTGAATTTCGGGAAATGTTTGGCGCACATAAACGAAACTCCGATGATATTATACTCGATTATCAGGATGTATGTCAGATATTGCATATCAGTCTCAGGCATTTGCGCCGACTGGCAAATTCGAATGAATTACCGGGCTTCAAAATCGGCAGACGGCGTTTCTGGCGTAACTACGACGTGCAGGAATATATTCGCAAGATAGAAAAAAATAAGAATCGCTAATCATATAAGTTATGCCCAAAGAACCAAAGTATAAACTCATCGAAGAAGAAACGCTTCGGGAACTCTTATCCACACAGTTCCAACTCAGCTATTCTATTATCCTGCTCAGCTACATTTGCCAGAGAAATAAACTCGACACGACCCTTACTGCAAACGAAGCGGGTGGCATCATAAAATTATCTCCCCGCCAGATAAATGACGCCCGCAACCGCTGCCTGATACGGGCTGTAAACTGCGGGACATGCAAGCTATACAGCATCTTCGACCTTGCCATGCTTGCTGCGAACCTACACCGGAAACGGATGATTTCAAGTTTGAGACACGTAACCACCTATTCTGCTCAAACACCCCGGGAATCCAAATAATTCCCTCTGCTTTTTCTTTTTAAACTCACCTTTCGAAGGGACAGACCGCTTGTGAAAGCCGTCTGTCCCGCTTTTTTATATTCTTATCCTAATTTAAAAATAATGCTTAAAAAACCACATAAATATGTTAGCACGATTCGGAGGCCCACTATATGTCACAGACGACTATATTCCTGGGATATATACTGAAATTTTCAACATACTGATACTCTCTGCCAGCCCCTCGGAGGTTCAACGACAATTACTACAGTTATGCTCCCGAAAAGGACATCAGAACCCCTATAATTATTTTAAATGGGGATTTTCGGGGTCCTATTTCTGGCTGCAGCAACGATTATCATACTGTTCAAAGGAGTGCTTTGCATTCAAACATCTGACGATAATGACTTATTCCCGGATTAATAAGCTCTTTATCAATAATTAATTCTCTAAGCGAAAATGACTTATGGTAAAAGAACCTTTATATCTGCCCGGTGATAAGCAGGAACTCTTCGACCGTTATTTGGATAAAACGGCTCATGCCGACCTGATTGAACGCCTCCGTGTTATCACCGGAGCCCTTCAAAACAAACTTACACCGCAGAAACTCCGACTACACCGTATCGATCGTACCGACGCAATAACCTTGTTCCACGAGCGACAAAAGCTCACAAAGAAAATGTTTCAAGCAGTAGTGACAGATTTTGCCGTGCGTGTCTGTACGAACCAGATTGAAATCTGCACGCAGCAATTCTATGAAGCGCCTCGCGGGAAAGAAGCCGAGCATATTGCGGCGTCCCGAATTCCCGACTTATGTGACGATACGGAGCTATTGGAACAAATGTACGAGTGGTGGAAAAACCTTCTTCCCGGCCAGAAAAAAGGCATTGCCAAAACCTTCGATGATGACTTTAACCCCGAATGGTGCTTCCGGGACAAAGAAGAAGAAACCATCCAATGTATTGATGCCTGCTGGCGCAGCTTGCCCTTGGAAACGCGCATAGATATATATCACTATTGTGTTTGACACACATAAAACTTAAATCCACCTTTTTGAACGTGAGACACACGTAAAACTGTACAACGAGCCTATGATAAAACCCACCGTTGTAAACCTGCCGCAGAGTTTGAATCAAGCCTCCGGTATAATCTTTCATTTTGCCGGGAGCCATGCGCTCCCGGTTCTTTTTTCCAGTAAAGCATTTCAACATTTACCTTTTAATTCCAATCATTATGTCTAAGAAAATCAATCCGGCAATCGCAGCCGCAGCAGAAACCATCGCACCGGAAGTAGCCCTTGTAGCAACTACCGCAATCGCGCCTTTTCAGGCCATTTCGATGAATCTCGACATCTCTCTGATCGACCCGTCGCCGCTCAATCCCCGAACGATCTTCTCCGATGAAGGGATTCAGGAACTTTCCGACAGCATCCAAAAGTACGGATTGCAATCGGAGATTCTGGTCCGCCCCAAGAACGGGCGTTACGAGCTTATCTTCGGAGAACGCCGTCTTCGTGCCTCAAAGAAGGCAGGACTGACGACCATTCGGGCAAAGTGTGAAGATTTGTCCGACAGTGAAGCGAAGATTCGAGCTTTCATCGAAAATCTGCAGCGCGAAAACCTCACCCCCATTGAAGAGGGTGATGCCTTTGTGCGCCTGCTGGACGAACCCGACATGACTGTGAAGCGGCTTTGCGCCGATCTGGGCAAAAGCGAAGGTTACGTGCGAACACGCATTAACCTTATGAAGCTGATCCCGGAGGTTGTCGAGCTGCTCAACAACAAAGAAATATCCCTCGAAATCGCAAAGGAATTTGCGAACTACAGCAAGGATATTCAGCAGACCGTTTGCAAGGATCATTTCAAGGAAAACGGTTATTTCAGTTGGCGCGGCATCTCAGCCAAAGAATTCTCGGAACGGTTGTATTCAAGATATATGACCCAACTCGACAATTACAGCTTCGACAAGACAGAATGCAACACCTGCGAGTTTAATACCCTTCAGCAGAAGGTGCTTTTCTCCTTCTGCTCAGACTGCGGCGGATGCCAGAAAACATCCTGCCTGCAGGCAAAGAATGAAGCGTATATGGTAAAGCGGAGTGTAGATCTGATTACCAACGATCCGCGCGTGCATCTGATGAAAACCACTACCAGCAACAAAGCCGTCGTAGACCAACTGACGGAGATGGGACACGATATTTCGGACCTTGAAAAGTCGGTTTACAATTACGACAACGGCCCGCGAATGCCGCAAAAGCCGGATGCCGAGGAATCAGGGGATGCCGATGACTACCAGTGTGCGTTGGAAGAGTACGAGAAAGATCTGGAGAGGTTCAAGGAAAGATGTACCGAGCTGGAATACAGCGTCACGGAAGGAAAGGTTCTCAAATATGCCGTTATCGAAGATACGGATGTTAAAATCTACTATGAGAAAGTCCGCGCAGAGACAACGACACAAAACGGTGTAACCGTTACCACCGTACCCGTGGTACCTGCAAAGGACCTCAAGCAGAAAGATGAACGAAACCACGAGATTTGCATCACGCACATCACCAAAGAACTCAAAAAGGTCCTCCACTGCGAAAAGAAGGATTTCCCCAAGACGGAAATTACACCCCGGGAACAGCAATTTTTCCATTACATTCTCCTGAGCAAAATTTCAGATAAGCACCGGGAAATACTGGGTCTGAAAACCGACTATTCGTCCAAGACAACCGAACGGATGAAATATGCCGCAAACCTCACAGACGAACAGAAAACGATGCTCATGCGTATGACGATCATGTCTTACTGCGACGACATGTACGAGTACAACTGCAAACCCGATTCGGCGAACAGCGCGATCATCACCGAATTTTCCACCCTGCACTTCCCGGATCAGGCCAATCCTATCATTGACCGGTACAAAGGCATTTTCGAAAAACGCCATGTCAACCTGGTTAAGCGCATCGACGCTATCGAGAAACAAGCCGAGAACATGCGCATTCAATCGATGTTCGAAGCCGGGGCCCTCTGGAAAATGCCGGACGGCACTATTCTTAACATTCTGACCGGCGAAATCCTCGACGAAAACGTGGTTTTCCATGCCCTGCCGGATGCCGAAATCCCGGAGTATCCGATCGAAGAACAACCGGAGGGCGACTTCCCCGAACCGGACATTGAGGAACCCCAGACCGAGGATGAGCCCGAAGGAGAGTATCCGGATGACCCCTATGAGTTCATCCCCTTTGAGGACGCTGCCATGAAGACGGGCAAAGGCCAGAAGTCCAAGGCAAAATCCAAGGCGAAACCGAAGGCCAAGACGTTGCGTATTTCTCCCAAGAAAACCAAACTCGCAGCCTGATATACATCACACACTTATCGAAGGGGACGGATTAATCCGTCCCCTTTTTATTTTTTATGTACGGGAAACACAGACCCGCCGTACACGGGCAATCCTAATGAATAAACACACAAACCCTCGTGCAGCGCTATTTGCACAACGTGTCCGGGGATCACTCGAATGCTACCGGAGCCTGCATCTGGTAACATACGATTACGGCTCATCGCCGTCATTGGCCTATTGGATCGGAAAGCAGAAAAGGGCTGCCGAAAATCTACACTTTCTATCCAATGGTATACGATTGAAGTACATCGCTGAGCTTAGGCAAAAAACCTCCATTCTCTACCGTGCGAAGTACCGGTTACAAAGGCAACTGCAGCGAGTTGCCGGCAGTGTGATGGCGTAAATCATCCATCAGATTCACTGATCCTGACATTCAATTTTGAATTAAAATCTGAAATCAATATGACAAAAATCGGAAAGACCATGATTACGGTCAAAGGCGAAATCCATCCGGTAGAGATACATTATAACCGGGAACGAAAATTCTTTTACCGGGGTGTGCCCGATGAAGTTATCGCACTCTCGTCGTTCAGAAACCGAGACTATGCCAGTGAGAAAGAACTTACCCAAGCCCTGAGCATCGCACTGGAACAGTACCATGAGAAAATCAAAGTCCAACGCAAGATGATCCTCTATACTCTCTTTGGATCTTCCGCTCTGATCCGGGAACGAATCGAACAGGGCATGTACGGCGGGCAAAAAGAAGGTGTGAGTTCAAAGTTCGAGACTTTAATGTATGCACAATATCTGTTCGGATTTAATTTCGACATATTATTGGAAGTAAGCGAACAAAGAGTCGAATATTACTATATGAAGGAAGATGGCACAGCCGGACGTCGCATGTCACGACCTTTTAATAGCCAGATGTGCCTCATTGAATGGACTCCCCAACGAGAGCAGTTTTTCCGGGATATGGCCTCCCAACTACAAAAACTCATCTGCTCGGTTTCTGAATTCTTCGACAAGCCGGACATGCTGGAACTGATTGACAACGAGATCGTGCGGTTATTGAAGTAATAATAGCCGGACCCAACCTCTCCGGTTGGGCTTGTTTCCACACCCAATACATGATCGACCATGCAGACTGACATTCTCTCATACGATAAATACTTGGTTCAGTTCAGCGGCGGAAAAGACAGTTCCGCCGTTTTTCTTTACTTGCTCGAAGAAGGGGTTTCGCTTAACAAAATCGAACTTTGGCACCAAGACATCGACGGCTGCGGGGTGGCTTTCTTCGACTGGAAAATAACCCGCAATTACTGTCGCTGTTTTGCCCATGCTTTCGGAGTGCCTCTCTATTTGCAATGGAAAGAAGGCGGATTCCAACGGGAACTCTTGCGCAAGAATGCACGCACGGCCCCAACCTGCTTCGAACTTACGGATGGTACGGTGGCCTGCAGCGGTGGGAAACGCGGTAATCCCGGAACCCGGATGAAATTCCCGCAGCTCTCAGGCAGCCTCAGAACCCGATGGTGCAGCGCCTACCTGAAAATCGACGTTTGCACGGCCGCAATCGTAAATCAAAGCCGGTTCAAGGGGTGCCGCACACTGGTACTCTCCGGGGAACGGGGTGAGGAATCTCCCCAGCGTGCCCGATATGCAATATGGGAACGGGACCCCTCCGATCTGAGAGAAAGCCTGAAAAATGCTCGCCTTGTAGACCGCCACCGGCCCATCCGGGATTGGCCGGAAAAAAAGGTTTGGGCAATACTGGAGAAATACCGCATTCGCGTACACCCATGCTACTACATGGGCTGGTCCCGGTGCAGTTGCCTGTTTTGCATATTCGGGAATGCCGACCAGTATGCCAGTGCTGCGTGCATAGAACCTTTGCGTATGCAGCAGCTTATCGACCTTGAACAGGTCCTCGGATGTACTGTGAAACGTAACAAAACACTCCTCGATTTATGTAAAACCGGGAGACCTTATGCAGCCATTGATGAACAGCTCCGGGTACTTTCTTCGCAGGAGTATTATGACCTCCCGGTTATCATGCCATCGCGCGAGAAATGGATATTACCGGCCGGGGCTTTCGCCAAAAAGTAAATCGACGCAAAAAATTAATCACATGACAAGAACAGAATACTTACAACGCCCCTTAATCAAAGACGTTGTTTATGAAATCACCCCTGACAAAATCCGGGTATCAAACACCAACACCGTGTTTGTTGAAGCTCGAAACTGCCGACGGCTAACCCTGCAGGAGGTACGGCAGCATTTTCGGGAACTGCAGCAAGCTGCCAAAACATCTGGGAAAGTACGTTTGAAAGGCGTTACCAGATTTATGCCTGCGATCCGCGACCTTTATCCGAAATACTGCGCTGCCTGCGACAATATTGAAGGTCGCTTTAAAGAGCTGGCCGAACTCGTCCGTCGTATGCAGAAAGATGGAATTCATCAAGGGTATATATACGATGAACTTTTCGATGCCATCATCGAAAAACGGAGCGAAATCACACGGTGTAAATACTGTGACAATGACTATTATTCCCAATTTCTATATTATGATAAGCGAGTCTGTGATGCACTTCAGGACAGGCCGTGGGAGAATGAAGAATTTGCAGACTGCAATATAGTCGTTGCCTAAACTGCAAAACATTTACTCAGAACAAAAGTATAATATCATTAAAATCCACCTCCATGAAATCCATGGAAAATAAAACTTTAGAAGAGTTAGATAACTTGGAAAACGACTACATCGCCCGGCATTGGGACACGCGCGGTCGGCACGAATCGGATATGGAACTCAACGACATCGCCCGTGCGAAAATTGCGGCAGTAAAACGAGATCATGGAATCTGCTTTTTAGCCAAATTTAACCCCGCCAATACCGAATCTATCTTCGTGCCCTATGATGGCAGACTGATTTATAACTTCGAATACGACATCGCCGTACCCGTGGAAGATGAAGAACTGAGGCGTCTTTTAATTTTGTTGAATGATCGGCAAGCCCAGAACTATTCATCCATCATGGAACGAATATTTAACAGGGCCAGCGAAATCGGAGGTGTAGTGCTTATGTGGGTATAGCTAAATCATCATTCTACAAACTCATGGAAAAACAATCCTCTGCCCGGAAACGCCGGGCATCCGCTCTCTGCAGCCAGCAACATCATCCTCGGGATGATCCTTCGCACCATAATCCGACCATGAATCATATACAGAGAATTCAAAGTCCTTTTCCCGGGCTATGGCCCGACGGGAAGCTGAGATGTATCGATTCAGCCACAACCAGAAAGACTGGTGTCGAAATTCGTGGTATCCTTGATATTCTGGTGGACCTGAACATCACAGGACTCTACACGGCATTCTTTCATTTCCATGCACACGTTGGAGAACTCGAAATCATTATTTTCCAAGGCCGCTGGAGTATTTTCAAAAGTCCTGTGTGGCAAGTTCAGATAGATTGCCGGGAGTATCCTTTGATTAATATTAATACCGGTCAGCCGTTTTATGTCCCAGCTTTCCTTGAAATGCTTATTCTATGGGTCCAGTGACAATTTCCCGAATAGATTTAATCGAATCGAAGATAATCATGCATATATCTCATCTAACTCATGCTTAATCTCGCAGAGCGCAAGATGCAAATGATTGGCAACCGTTTTATGCGATATATTCAATCTATGAGCTATCTCGTGGTAATTGAGCCCATCGCGCCTGCTCATCAGAAAAACATTATACCTCTGCCGAGGCATTTTACGAACCAGCATGCGAACATGACTTTCAATTTCGGAAGCAAAGTAATATGCCTCGATCTGTGATATTCTTGGCTCAGGCTTGAGATGTGATCGGTAATTACGCTCCACGGCATACCCCCTGAGATAATCGAATGCGGCATTTTTTCCGATATGGTATATATATGCCCGGAATGAATTTATTGCCTTCATCTGTTTCCGAAGAATCCAAATCTTTATGAAGATGTCTTGCACGATGTCCTCTGCAGCAACATCCGATTTAATAATAAATGCAATATATTTTTTGAGTCCCGGCTGGTATCTCGTAAACAAAATTCGGAACGCTTCGTGATCTCCGGACGATAACCGGATTAATCTTTCTTTGTCGTCATCATACTCCATGTAACACCCACAAATTAGTAATATAATCAGACAAAAAGGCTTCCATTCTCTGATGTACAAAGAATGGAAGTCTTTTTGCCTCTTGAATGATAAATTACATCACCTCGTCATAAGATGTCCTAACGTAGACTTAGACGAATATTTGGGGATTATTTCAGTTTGAGTATTTTTTACTCACCGACACAAATCCTGATCATTTCGTGTATCTATATTTTCCAGAATGCTGTAATTGACTCCCAATAAAACAAAAATACATTTATTTACCGGATTATTGTACCCGATGCCGATTGCATAACGTTTTTATTTTAAACACAATTTTGATCTGCGTTGACTTGCTTATCATGCGAATCAACCAATTCGGGAAATATATGCTATATCAACGGTTATCGAAGTGTTTATAAACTCCGCAAAGGTCCCATATTGCCCGAATCTCATCACACTGTATCTCAACCTTTACGGAATCTGAATTAATATCGTGGAGACATAGACAATCTGATGCAGAGCCTTCACCGACAATACACAACAAACGAATCCGGGACGAAATAACATAGTAAATCCTGCCGAAAATAATTGAATCTACAGTGATTTGCCGAAGAAACAGGATCGTGTGTTGGAGATATTTCTCAGACATTGTATCGTTGCCCTCAAAATATGCTGCGACTTGTGCCCCGTTTGCTACCATCTCGGAAATGACCAGCTCTCTTTCAGGTCTTTTTTTCATTGGACAGTCTATCGACCAAACCGAATTATAATACGGAACACGCATTACACCGGGAATGCCATCCACGTCATCGATGCCAAACATCAGCCATGGAATCGAGTATTCCGGAAACTTCTGATTAATTCTCCGGGCGACATCGATGCTTATCTTGTTGTTACCCCGCTTTATCTGATAGAGATTTTCCCCGCGCAACAGACCGATATGTTTTGCTAAATAATTAGTTGACATATTGACATCCTTCAGCACCGTTTCAATCCGCCGCCAACAATCATTGTTCTGTTTTGCCATTTATGGTGTAATTTTCCGAATTTTAATTCCGTACAGCAGATTGCTCCAATTTCCGGATACAAATTAAGTAGAGGATTCAGATAACATATAATGCAGAGCAAGCTGCTTATAGCTATAGTAATAGAACGGTTATAAGATAGCTAAAAGTTTTGATTATTGATACGGTCAAAACCGTATGCAGACGATTAATGGTAGCATTTTTGCAGGTTTTAAGTTATGCGATCCTGCCATAAAAAAAGTGAGCGGGGCCCTTGCAATCAGCGAGGTACTTGGAGGAAACCCGAAGCAATGCAAGTGAAAATGCCCACGCCCACATATCGTAGCGTAGTAATATACCACAACCGGGCGTGGGACACACGACCCGTCGGGCTGCTTTTCACTTCGTCACTTCTAAAAAAACCTCCAAGTTTTCTCTGAACGAAGGCGTCGCCTATTGGCGGGACGCACTTCAAAGGTAATACTAAAAACTTATTCAGCCAATATTGGACGATTTTTTTGTTCCGTAGTATAGTTTTCGCTATTCACTATTCAACCCCGTCAACTTAGGTAGTCACGAATAAATTGAAATCTCCCGTTCTGAAATCCATACCGCTACAGGACGATTTTTCGACTTTTTCTGCTTGTAATCTCAATGTAAGTAAAATTATTTTTTAATACATTGAATACCAGCATGGTTTAACGGCTAATGTAAGGTTGTTGCAGCTTGGTGTTTCGGGATTTATCTGCTAACTTTGAAATACACGTCGGCTGATAAACCTATGGAAAAGATGTCGCTCAAAAAAGGAATAATCTGCATCCTCATTTTGCTTTGCGGATTCCCATTGCATCCGGCCGACGGCCAACAGGCCTGCCGGACGCTGAACCCTGTGCAGGTCGAATCCCGCAGCCGGCATTACCGGCAGGCATATCTCGAAATGGCCGATATGCTCGACGGCAAAATTCCCTTGAGCATAAAACGTGCGGTCTTCCTTGCGGAGTGGGCCTACCTTGACGGCGACCTCGATTATGATGCCTATTGCTATGGTATAGATACGGCCGTCGCGTTTTTGCAAAGGTTCATTGTGGCAAACGGACTCGAACGCTATAAGACCGGGAAGAATCTGGCGCTCACGGAATACTTTTTTCGTCCTTATTCCGGGAACGGGCATAAACCCTTCACCTACGATTTCGACGATACCGGGGGCCAAGCCGATTTTACGAAACAGTTCGTAACCAAAGTCATGCGGACGCACAGCGGGCAGTGTCGTTCCCTGCCGATGTACTACAAGGTGTTGGCCGAGACCCTCGGCGCCGAAGCATATATCGCGTATGCCCCTGCCCATGTGTTTATCCGCTACCGGAACGAGGATAAGATGTATCCCGAAGAGTGGGTGAACGTGGAACTTACCACGCACCAGATTACCCCGGAGTTCTTTTACAGGGAGCATTTCGAGATCAGCGACAAGGCCATCGAGAACAAGATCTATCTTACTCCTCTGACGGATCGTGAAACCGTTGCGGCGCAGCTTGCCGACCTCGCGTTCGGATATTGGAACAAATTCAAATGTTACGACGAATTCACCCGATGCTGCACGGAGAAATCGCTGGAATACTATCCGCAGCACCCCAAAGCGTGCATTATTCTGGGCAAGTCTCTCGATGCGGCCCTTGTAAAACATCTGAAGGAAAACGGGTATAAGGAGGACGCTTGCACCCGGCAGATTGAAGCGCAATCGGCCGCTCTTTACGAAAAACTGAAAGCATTAGGCTGGGAAGATATGAGCGAGGAACTGCATGACAAACTCGAAAAAGGCAACGAAGAGGGGATGAAAATGCAGGAAGCAACCACCCAATAAACTGCCGATACAATAACCCTTAAAATTATACGATTATGAAACCTAAACTTTTGACCTCAGCGATTTGCATTATCGCATTATTTTCAGTAGATTTGACATACGGCTATCATCCGATTTCACCGTATGCGTATTGTATGGGAAATCCTATTCGATTTGTCGATCCTGATGGACAGGATGTTTGGGAAATGGATTATAATGGAAGGGTAAAATGGATAAGCCAAAGTGAAGAACATACCATGTATGCTCTAAACAAGGATGGTAATAGAACTGGACAATCCATTACGATCCAAGACAGAGCTATTTTTGATGGCCTTACGGCCACAGGAGAAGCAAGCGATTATGCGGCGAGCTTTACAGGAGGAAATCCTACCGAATTAGCTTCAGTCTTTCTTTTTGGCGCAGATAACTCAAATGCTGAATGGAGATTTAGCCGGTATGACGAAGGCAATGGAGACCAATATGCGATTGGAACCGTTCATAATGATGGTTTGGCAATTTCGCCCGAACAGATGGGGTTTGCACGCGAAAACGAGATCGCTTTTATCCATTCGCATCCCGGAAATTATAAATCGGTAACAGGTCCGTTTAGTGAGCATAGCAGCATGGGGTCGCTGCCCGGTGGGAGAATAATACAACCGTCCGACTCTTGGAATGTTTACAATAACTCCGACCGTTATCCGGGTAACAGGAACTCATTCGTGTATTTTCCGAATTCCAGTAATATATATCATGTACGAGGCGTGCAGGCACCTGCATTAATACGAAATGTGAGTAACCACAATTACAATGGTAGGAAACTATTTTGGGGAACACTTAATGGCAGATAATCTATGAAAAAAATCGTTTTATTATTCACTGTGTTAGTACTTTTTGCTGGATGTAAACACAGGAAAGCTATTCGAGTGGAAGATGAAACACCACAAAATAGTGAGGAATCTTTTGTTTTACATCCCACAATAATGGCTGCTATTAAGGAATTTGGATTGAGTAACCATACGGACAGAATCTATGCAGTTTATTTTACCGATACGAATGACGGATTTACCATGCTGAAGCAAGATACGCTTATCTACCTGTCATTTTTGGAAGAAACACCCTTAATTGATGCAAATTACAAAGGTATATTGGATATAGATTCCCTTTCGGTTGCAATTTTTGATAAAAACAGTTGTGGAAATAATTTTTATGATTCGACAAAA
The DNA here is from genome assembly GCA_900549105.1 of uncultured Eubacteriales bacterium. Taxonomy (GTDB): domain Bacteria; phylum Bacillota; class Clostridia; order Lachnospirales; family Lachnospiraceae; genus Frisingicoccus. Next base: position 1,188 of record URND01000012.1, on the reverse strand, counting down.
CTTTCCACTATCCCGTTGAGTAACCTGAAAAAAATCCCCGAACACGAAATTAAACCTGTAGCCGCATGGGGAGTACAGGCGGATAGTATAATAAGATGGGTCGCTCCATAATGACGGAGTGCAACAAAGCGGGAGAACTTAGCGGTAACTTCTTTTACGGCTGACAATAATTTGTCAGCCTTTTCCTCTCCCTACCTCCAATATGGTCGAATACACTTTTAAAGAACGAACAACAGAGGATTGATAAACTAATTGAATAGCTACAATCCGAGATTTTGTTGTTCCGCAACCGGTTCAATAATTCCTTCGTCAAAAGGATCTCCATAGTTGAACTTCTGCCTCACGGGCCATGCCGTCATTTCTTCTTCGGGATATACCGTGAGCAGATCAGTGACGGCTTCCTTCGAAGCGATCGTCGGATCGAGCCACAAACGCTCCTGCTCCGAAGTGAGTATCTTCGGCATCCGGAAGGGATTACTGCCGCCGTTGTGGATCTTACGCATCATGGCGTTGGCATCGGTCGTAATCAAGACGAACGACAGCACCTTCTCTCCGGTCTGGGGATTCGTCCATTCGTCCCAAAGCCCGGCGATCGAGAAAATTTCCTGATCCTTTAAAGTGGTATAGTAGTACTGCGCCTTTCCGTTCGGCAGTCTGTGCGGCTCGAAAAATCCGGTTACGGGAATGATGCACCGGTTATGCTGCCACAGCATTCGCCACGGCCACTTCTCAAAAAGGGTTTCGGCCCTTGCGTTTTTGAACAGGTTTTCCCGGTTATAACGTTCTGCATCCTCAGGCTTCGCCATTCGTGGAATCAGCCCCCATTGCATTACTTGGAGTTTGTCGCTCCCGGAAACAATGACACATTGCGGCTCGGCGTAAGCGGGAATGACGTATATATCCTCGGCCAATCGAATGTCGTAGACACTAACCTTGTGTTCGGGGCCGGCTTCCTGCCTGGCCCTTTCTTCCTGTTCCTGCTCGGCGAGTACCTGCCGGGCAGCTTCGATAATATCCAACTGCTTACCGTACCTTTTGGCTACGGCCGCTGCATTTGCTGACAGAGAGGTGAAAAAACACATAAACAAAAATTCTTTACAAAGTTAGATGGCAATATCTATCCGATCGCTCCATTTGGTCGTAGGACATTTCGAAAGCATCTCGCGCCGCAGCCGGGTATTATTCTGC
>URND01000011.1 GCA_900549105.1 uncultured Eubacteriales bacterium | reverse complement strand
ATACCCAATCCTTGAGAATGGGGTGTCAACTTTTTTTATACCACATCAAGCCTATTTGTTAAAAATCATAACCTTGCAGCTTTTATGAAAAAACAAAGGCAGGAATATATATGCAAAAAATGTGGTGGTGTCTATTCAATCCACGATAAAATTTGCACTGAATGTAGTGAACCATATCCTGCCATAGAAAAATAACTATTAAGTTAAACTTTGTTTTTAAAAAGATAAAGTAGAGGATTTATTCTTCCTCTACTTCTTTCGACTTAATTATTCCATCAGCAACACTTTCCATGATAACTAAATCCTTATCAGACAAGTTATCAAGTTGTCTTTCCAACTGTATTCTTCTGGTGCTTTTCGCCAGATCAGAAGCAGGTAGGAAAAAAGCGTCTGCTGATACATTTAACAAATGAACAAGGTCATAAAACACCTGTAAACTTGGGTGCTGTCCCTTATTCTCAATATTCGTCAAATAACGTAGGTCAATTTCAATCATAGCTCCCACCTGTTCACGGGTTAGACCTTGCTTTTTACGAGCTTCTTTGATGGCAAGACCAAAGGCTCTGAAATCATACTTATCTTCTTTTTTACGCATATTTAATCACCTCACTACATTTTACTGTTCCTGTTGATTTTGTAACAGGTATAGGAAAACGTATAGTGTGGTTTATCAGTACCTATTATGTGTAAAACAATCAAATATGGTGCTGTATAACGGCAAATAAAAAAAACCGTTATCTACAGTATCGTTTTTGCGTTGAAAGAAATTATTTTCTCTTAGATGGCGGTTAAAAAGCCGCCTTTTTCTTTTTCCAACAATAGAAAAACAGCATAATGGTTTTGGTTTAGCGGCTCTGGGAGGTAGCCGCATTGAAAGACCTGTATAATCGACAATCTTCGATATATCCGTTATTGTCAAAAAAATCCTAGCTTTCACAGCGGCACAATATACCCTTGAATGTGGTTTTTCACATTACATAACAGGAATAATTTTTAAAGCACAAGAACAGCATTTCTTTTATGTCCTTGTGCTTTTTTGCTGTTTAAAAATATTTTTCAAATTCTTTTCTGAAAACGCAACAAATAGCTGCTGCGTGGGTAGCTACTGTGCGGAAAGGGGGATAGAGGGAAAACAACCCTCATTCACTCTCACGCAGAAAGGAGGTGAAAAATATGAAGTCATCTTCTTTCGAGCAGGCTATTCAAGCACAGTTTGATTGCCTTACGAAAAAAGTCATTAAGAGAGCAGTAATGAAGTATAACCGTGATATTTCAAGACGCTTGCAGCATGAAGTTCCATTCTCTGAAATATCAGATTTGGAATTGAATAAGGCTGGCGTTTATGACAAGTATTCCAGCGATTATACAGTGTTCAATGTTCTTGGCATGGAAGTACAGGTATCTGACGACCAGTTAAGCAAAGCACTCAAATGTTTACCAGAGAGAAAACGCAATATCATTTTGTTGTCATACTTTATGGATATGTCTGACGCAGAAATCGGAGAGCTTATGAACGTGGTTCGTTCCACTGTTTACCGCCACAGGACAAGCACTCTCGAAGAAATAAGAAAAATGATGGAGGAGAAATAATTGTGGATAATAACGCAAAACACATACCGTTTGCTGTGATTGTGGCGGCTACCAATGGTGATGAAGCTGCAATACAGGAAATCTTGAATTTCTATGACGGTTACATATCAAAGTTGAGCTTACGCAAATTGTACGACGAATACGGAAATGTCTACATGGTAGTGGATTCTGAATTAAAAGGCAGAATACAGGCGGCGGTCATGGATATGATTGCAAACTTTGAGATTATCGTAATTTAACTATTCCGACGAGCGGAGCTTTTCTCCCTTTCCCTCTGCTCCGCTTGTCAATCTATGAAAGTCTATTATTTCGGATAATGGATTTTCACAGACTGACAAATACAGTCGAGCGTTCTTTGACAACTGAATAAAGCAATCAGATACGTTTGATATGCAGCAAGCCAGCGGATATTGTACGCCATGACCTTTCAAAACAAAGTGAGCGATTCATGCAATGATCTGTGAGCGACTTTTGGAATGGTCGCTTAGCCATGACCTGTATATCTGAATAATGATACACTCGCATGGTGCGATTCTGCCCATAGGAATGGGAATGGTGAAAGTCCAGTGGAGCTTGCCAAAGCCATCTGATTGCTTCGCAGCAAAAATATTTCAGCAGCAAAATATATGTTCTCATTTCATGGAGTTGTGGTATAATGACTTCATTAAACGTGTGTATTTTGTTGCTGTCACAACGAAAGGAGTCTTATTAGTGATAAGTGATACACAAAATGCACAAACTCCAAAAAAGGAAAAAAAGACTTATACAGTAGAGGAAATTGCTGAACAACTGAATATCAGCAAAAAAGCAGCTTATTCACTGGTGAAAAGCGGTCAGTTTAGTTATGTTCGTGCTGGTAGAGCCATACGAGTATCAAAAGTTTCTTTCGATAAATGGTTAAATCAAATTTAACTGTTAAGGAGAGAAAATTATGGCTTCAATCAAACAAAGAAAATCAAGTTTTTCCGTTATTTACTGGTATTTAGATAGTGCTGGTGAGAGAAAGCAAAAGTGGGATACGCTAGAAACAAGAAAAGAGGCAAAACAGCGAAAAGCCTTTATAGAATACTATCAAGAAAAATTCGGATATGTGATAGTTCCTTTAGAAGAACAGTTTGCACATCAGATTGAGGATTCTAAAAAGGATTTAGAAGTTGTTGATAAGGATATTACATTGCGTGAGTTCCTAAAGATTTTTGTTAATCTCTATGGTACGTCTAAATGGTCGCCTAGTACATTCAGTAGTAAGGTAGGCTCTATTGAGAATTACATCAATCCGATTATCGGTGATTGGAAACTCAATGACATTACTACAAAGAGTTTATCAAAATACTACAATGATTTATTAAGTGTTCCAGAAGTGCCACGCTCAAACAGAAAAGCAACTGGTCGCTGTGTACAACCTGCAAACATCAAAAAGATACATGACATTATCCGCTGTGCCTTGAATCAAGCTATCCGTTGGGAGTACGTTGATACAAACAAGAGAAATCCTGCGTCTTTAGCAACTTTACCGAAAGTACCAAAAGTCAGACGAAAGGTGTGGAGCATACAGACATTCCGTGAAGCGGTTAAGGCTGCGGAAGATGATTTACTTTCAATCTGTATGCACTTAGCTTTTTCCTGTTCTATGCGTATTGGTGAAATTACAGGTCTTACATGGGAAGATGTTATTATTGACGAAGAATCTATTGCTACAAATAATGCAAAGGTAATCATCAACAAAGAGCTTTCAAGAATAAATGCAGAAGCTATGCAGAAATTGAAAGAAAAAGATGTTATTAAGATTTTTCCAACACAGAAACCGAACTGTACTACAAGACTTGTTTTGAAAACACCGAAAACAGAAACAAGTAATAGGGTTGTCTGGTTGCCTAAAACGGTTGCTGAATTACTGGTACAGTATAAAAAAGACCAGCAGGAATTAAAAGAATTTCTCGGAAGTGCATACAACGATTATAACCTTGTCATTGCATTAGACAATGGAAATCCTGTGGAAAGTCGCATTGTCAGAGATAGGTTTCAAAAGCTCTGCGAAGAAAATGATTATGAAATTGTTGTATTCCACAGCTTACGTCATTTGAGTACAGGCTACAAATTGAAAATGACGAATGGTGACGTAAAATCCGTACAGGGTGATACAGGTCATGCAGAAGCAGAAATGGTTACAGATGTTTATTCTAAAATCATTGACGAGGACAGACGTTTCAATGCACAGAAAATGGATAAGGAATTTTATTCTACTCTCAATGAAGATACAGGAAACCAACAGCAAGATATAGGTTTGACAGACAGCGATATGGCACTATTAGAGCTTCTTAAATCTCTATCACCAGAGATGAAAGAACAGCTTTTAAAGCAAACACTCCAAAAGTAGTTTTTCAAAAGTGTTAGCAAATTTTCAAAAATCCAGCGATTTTTCACCAAAAATAAAAAAGTGTTAGCAAGCCTACTTCCTCAAAAGGTCTTAATAAATTATCGAATATGAAGCATTAAAAAAAGAAAGTTCTCTTTGCAGCAAGGATAGAAAGCCATGAATTAAAAAAGCTGAAAACCTAGAAAAATCAAGGCTTTCAGCGTTGTTTGTGGCGTCCCCGACAGGAATCGAACCTGCGACGTTCCGCTTAGGAGGCGGACCCTCTATCCTGCTGAGGTACGAGGACATTGTAAAAAATCTATTCAATTTTATCTAGTTATCATATCAAAAGGCGATTGTTCCACCTAGCCCTTAGGAGGCGCTTGTTTTATCCGTTAAACTAAGAGGACATCACTTATTTGGTATATTCTACTATATCACTTACATACCCATAAAGTCAACTGTTCCCTGAATCCAAACTGTACCCCGGAAACGACGCCCCGGAAGCGGTTCACCCAACAAGTCTTTCTGATTAATGCAGACATCGAATATCAGGTTATTGCACTCCAATGTAAGAATATAAATAAATTCTTCTGTTAATGAATTCTGCACAGTTTCTACGCCCAGGATATCCCCCATAATGGAATACTGGTCGCAGGCAATACCATAAGGCATAAAATAGGATTCCACAATCGTTAATACATCTTCTTTTTTTGCCCGACGGCTGATTGTCGCATACATATCGATATCTTCCAGTGTCAGACTTTCTATAGCATCCTGGTCTCCCTCCCGGGCTGCCGCAATCATCCGGTCCCGGTTGATACTTTCATCCCTTCTGCGCCGGATATCCGCCTCTGTTTTCATCAGAGGAAGAATAATCTTCCCTGAAGTAGACAACCCGGATAAATACATCGGCGCATAAAATAAAGAGCCTTTATGAAATTCCGCATAATCGATGTAATCCGACATGTTTAACAACTGAAAAATCAGGGATACTCCAACTTTCACATTATCACAAATGCCTGCATAGGCATCCCTGTCCGACTGCTTTTCGATGGTCACTTCATCTTTCACTGTGCAGTTTTTCGCCTTAAAATAAGGAAAATAATAGCTGACATGAAATTGTCCGTTTTCATCATACTCTCCCCGGACACTTATCCCCATACGGCTTGCAAATTCCTTAACTTTTTCACCAAAAGCAGCTTCTCCGTCCTCTGCCGAAGAAACATATTCTGAAGTTGGCCGGAGCAGCACCAGATTTAAAATATCCCGGACATCTTTATTCTTTTTTAAACAGCTAAAACCTATCGCCCGCAAATAATCGTGCATCCCGACCTCCATTTTATGTCAATCTTTAGGGTGTATATTTGAATAAATATACACCCTGCATATTTTTCTGCTATTTTATATCTTCTATCTAATAACTTCTAATCCGCCCATATAAGGAATCAATACTTCCGGCACGCGGATGCTTCCGTCTGCCTGCTGATAATTTTCCATAATGGCCGCAGTTGTACGTCCAATAGCCACGCCGCTGCCGTTTAATGTATGAACAAATTTTGCTTTATCCTTTACGCCGTCTTTATATTTTATATTCGCCCGGCGTGCCTGGAATTCCTCAAAATTGCTGCAGCTTGAAATTTCTACATAACGGCCATAGCTCGGCATCCATACTTCGATATCATATTTCATAGCTGCTGTGAAACCAAGGTCTCCGATGCAAATTTTAACAACACGATAAGGAAGTCCAAGACGCTGAAGTACATCCTCCGCATCTCTTGTAAGTTTTTCCAGTTCTTCATAGGAATCTTCCGGTTTTGTAAACTTAACAAGCTCAACCTTATTAAACTGATGCTGGCGAATCAATCCGCGGGTGTCGCGTCCGGCGGAACCGGCCTCCGCACGGAAACATGCAGTATAAGCAACATGTTTGATCGGCAGCTTGGAACCATCCAAAATAGTTTCACGATACATATTTGTTACCGGCACTTCCGCTGTCGGAATCAGGAAATACTCTTTTCCATCGCCAGTAACCTTATAAGCATCCTCCTCAAATTTAGGAAGCTGTCCTGTACCAATCATGCTGTCACGGCTAACCATAAACGGTGCAAAGATTTCTTCATATCCATGATCTCTTGTATGAACATCAAGGAAGAAATTCATAATTGCACGTTCAAGCCTTGCTCCCGCATTACGATAAAATGTAAAACGGGCGCCTGTTGTCTTTGCTGCAGTTTCAGGATCAAGAATTCCTAAATCCGCACCCAAATCCCAATGAGCTTTTGGTTCAAAATCAAATTTTGTAGGTTCACCATAACGGCGGATTTCCACATTATCCGCATCTGTATCACCAGCCGGCACTGTCGGATTTGGAATATTTGGAATTGTCAGCATGTAAGCATTTAATTCCGCGTCTACTGCGCTAACCTGAGCATCCAGCACTTTAATACTTTCTGAAAGCTTTTTCATCTCTTCCATAACCGGTGCAACGTCTTCTCCGGCTTTTTTCATCTGGGGAATCTTTTTAGACTCTACATTCTGTTTATTCTTTAACTGCTCCACTTCTGCAAGAAGCTGTCTTCTCTTATCATCCATAGATTTGAATTTTGATAAATCGAAATCCTCATTACGGGTTGAAAGAGCTTTCTCGACTTCTTCAAAATTGTTTCTTAATAATTTAATATCAAGCATGTTTTTTCCCCTCTTTGGAAATCTATAATAATAAAACTAAGTGATATTATATAATAGCCATATCCTTTTTACAAGTTAATATACCACAAGTTTCCCAAAATTTCCAGCATTTTATCAAATGTGTTATGTATATTTATTCATTATATACATTGACATAATTTTATTAAAAAAGATGTTCTCAAGCCATTTGCTTAGTCCCGAGAACATCTTCTTTTCCTCACTTTATTTATCACTTACTTTATTATTCATTTCCCATACCATATTGTTTTGCCTGTTCCAAAGCTTCTGCTTCTTCATCGCCCAATGGCAGATAGGATTCTCCTTTGATGATTTCCTTAATGTAATTATAGCATCCGTCCTTACTGTGAATTGAATTAAGCACAAAACCATCATCTCTGTCATTCAATAATGCACATGCAAAACTCAGTTTTCCACCCATTTCTTTGAAAGCATCATACTTAACAATTCCCATCTTCTGATAAGAACGTCCCATACTTTTCTCAAGGCGCGTAATTCTCTCATTTAACGTATCATTAATATCTTTAATATTATTTAATGATTCCAGCTTATTCTCCAAGGCTTCATCCAGGGATTTTGCACCCCGGCCGCCTCTCATAAAAGCTCTGTATTTTCTGTCCAGTTGATTCTGCTTTCTATGTAAGGTATATATGTATATGAGCATTAAAAGTATAAGAACAAACATACCAATAATTAAAATACCCGGGTCAAAACTTAATCCTGCTAAAATTTTACTATTCATACTATCCCACCTGTTTTATCGATTCAATCAAATCGATAATCCTTTCCAGTTCATCATTTGAGTAATATTCAATTTCAATTTTACCTTTTTTATAGTTTCTGCTGTGAATAGCCACCTTCGAACCGATAACTGACTTCATCCGTTCTTCCAACTGATGATATATAGTTTCCATCTGGGAGAAATCTTCTTTTTTTTCTGATATTTTTTTCTCTTCCTCTTTTTTCAGATGATTCCGCACCAATTTTTCTGTCTCACGGACACTCATCTTATTATCGAAAACAAGCATAGCCATTGCATACTGCTCTTCCTTATTTTCTATAGCCAAAAGAGTTCTCGCATGTCCGCCGCTAATCATATCATCGATAACCATTTGCTGAACTCTTTCATCTAATTTTAATAGTCTCATTGCATTGGTTACTGCGGTACGACTCTTTGATACTCTCTGAGCAGCTTCATCCTGTTTCAAGCCAAATTCTTCAATTAATCGTCGATATGCCTGAGCCTCTTCGATTGGATTCAAATCCTCTCTCTGGAGATTTTCCACAATGGCTATCTCCATGGATTCTCGCTCATTATATTCTTTCACGATTACAGGTACTTCTTTTAAACCGGCAATTCTCGCAGCCCGCCATCGCCGTTCGCCGGCTACAATCTCATAATAATTTTCCTGCTTTTTAACCACAATTGGCTGTATTAAACCAAACTGTTTTATAGATTCAGATAATTCCTGCAATGCATCCTCATCAAAATTTTTTCTTGGCTGCAAACGATTTGGCTCAATTTCATCAATCTTCAAATAAAGTTCTACAGGCTTTTCAACTTCAACAATTTTTTCAACAATCTTTTCAACTGGTTTTTCTATAACTTTTTCAACCACTTTTTCTTTATCAGCTTCTTTTTTGACTGTAGGCGAAATCAGAGCATCTATTCCCTTCCCAAGGCCACCTTTTTTTCTCGCTGCCATATTTTTTCTATTCCTTTCATCTAAATATCTTTCTGATACTGAATAACTTCCTCTGCAAGCAAACGATATGCTTCAGCTCCCGATGAACGTGTATCATACATATTAATAGGCATCCCATAGCTTGGAGCTTCTGCAAGCCGGACATTTCTTGGAATAATTGTCTTATATATATTTCTATCCAGATTTTCCTTTACATTTTCCACAACCTGCAATGACAAATTTGTCCGCCCATCAAACATTGTAAATACAACACCTTCAATTTCCAATTTTGGATTCAATCGCTCTCTAATTAAATCAATTGTATGTATTAATTGGGATAAACCTTCCAGAGCATAATATTCACATTGAATCGGCACTAACACTGTATCTGATGTAGTCATCGCATTAATTGTCAATAAATTTAGTGAAGGCGGACAGTCAATAATAATGTAATCATATTTTTCTCTCAAAACATCAATTTTTTCTTTCAACAAAAATTCTTTGTTTTCGATAGAAATCAATTCCACTTCTGCTCCCGATAAATTTATATTTGATGCAATAACATCCACTCCATCCATAACTGAAGGATTTATACACTCTTCTAAAGATGTTTCTTCCAAAATTAATTCATAAACTGTGTTTTCCACCTGATTCTTATCAATTCCCAATCCACTTGTTGTATTTCCCTGGGGATCCATATCGATTGTTAAAACCCTCTGCCCTAATTCTGCCAGACTGGCCGATAAATTAATCGATGTTGTTGTTTTTCCCACACCGCCTTTTTGATTTGCAACTGCTATTATCCGACCCATACCATTCCCCTTTTCATACCTTATCGCGTGAAGCTTGCCGCAGCGCGTCCATGCACAGCATCTATAACATACTGCTTTTTACAGTATACCACTTCATACTGAGTTAATCCAGAGAAAGAAATATGAAAATTTTGTAAAATGAGGGATGTTTCACGTGAAACATCCCCCATTACTCTTCCATATTCACTTTTTCAATGTTTCACGTGAAACATTGCCATGAAACACGTCAAATTACATCTGCTCCGGACACTGAATACCAAGTAAACTCAACGCATCTTTTAATATAGATTTTGTAATGATGACAATATTTGCTCTCGTATACTTAATATTTTCATCTTCAACATTAATTTGACATTCATGATAAAACTTATTAAAGGCTTGCGCCAATGCAATAGCATATCTGGAAATCATAAATGGTTCCAGCTTATCCGCCGCATCAGAAACGACCTGTGGATACCGGGAAATTTCTTTAAGCAAAGCCATAGAAACATCATCGGATAAAACAGAATAATCATATACTGCCGGCACATCACCAATTTTACGCAAAACGCTGGCTGCTCTGGCATAGGTATATTGAACATAAGGACCTGTCTCACCGTCAAAATTCAAAAGTTTATCCCAATCAAAAATAACATCTTTAATTCTCTGATTGTATAAATCATTGAAAAGAATCGCACCGATACCAACCTGTTTTGCAACCTCTTCCTTATTTGGAATGTTTGGATTCTTTTCTTCAATAATACTTCTTGTTTTTTGAATCGCCTCATGGAGAATATCTTCCGCATAAATGACATGTCCTTTACGTGTCGACAATTTACCACCCTTTAAGCTAACCAAACCATATGGAACATGCATTAAATTCTTTGACCAATCATAACCCATTAATTCGATAACCTTAAACCACTGGGCAAAATGAAGTTTTTGCTCAAGGCCTGTAACATAAATACATTTTGAAAAATCATAGGTTTTCTTACGATACATAGCCGCCGCAATATCTCGCGTAGCATAGAGAGAGCTTCCATCCTTTTTTGTAATCAAACATGGAGGCATATTGTATTCTTCCAAATCAACAATCTGTGCGCCATCGCTGACTTTAATCAAACCTTTTTGCTTCAATTCTTCAATAACCGGCTCCATCTTATCATTATAAAAACTTTCTCCGGCAAAAGAATCAAATTCCATTCCAAGAAGTTTATAGACACGCATAAATTCATTTAAACTGATTTCCCGGAACCATTTCCAAATACTTAAAGCTTCTTCATCGCCATGTTCCATCTTTGTGAACCAGGCTCTGGCCTCATCATTCAAGGAATCATCTTTCTCAGCTTCTTCATGGAATTTCACATAAATCCGCATTAATTCCTCAATGCCCTTCTCTTCAACAGCTTCCTTGCTTCCCCAATTTTTATAAGCAACAATTAATTTTCCAAACTGAGTACCCCAATCGCCTAAGTGATTAATTCTCTCAACACGATACCCTAATTTTGTAAATATCTTATTCAGGGAATTGCCAATAATTGTTGTCCGAAGATGGCCGACATGGAAATTTTTAGCCACATTTGGCGAAGAATAGTCAATACAAATTGTCTTTCCATTGCCTTCATCCGAGCCGCCATAATTCTCATTTGAAAGATAATTATCCACAATTTGTTTTGCAAACATGGATTTATCCACAAAAAAGTTTAGATATCCACCGAGACACTCTACTTTTGTCAAAAAATCAGGACATCCGATTTTCTCTTTTAAGTCCGCTGCAATCATTGGCGGCGCTTTCCGAAACACCTTTGCCAGTTTAAAACAAGGAAAAGCGAAATCTCCCATTTCAGCTTTTGGAGGAATTTCTAAAAGACTATTAATTTCCTCGCCATTCATACACTCAATCTGAGTATCGAGTAACTCTACAATTTTAGTTTTCATTTATAAATTTCCCCTTTTGTTATATAACTCTAACATTGTAATATTCTAAAAAATAAGTATTTTGCCTGTCATTTTGGACAGATACAAATATTGTACATCATATTTGAAAAAATATCCATTAAAAAATATTTGTATATACATAATATTTCCTTTATAATAGTAAGTAACTAAAACGTTTATCCAAAGGAGATTTATCCATATGAAAAAATACAAAAAACTCCTGAATGCAGGAATTATATCCTCTGCTGTACTTTTTACAACATGGGGTATCAATAAACTTATTTTTCTCCGGGCCGGAATGAAGGATATGCTGTTCTGTGAAAACAGACATCAATATTCCTGGAGATTCGGAAACATTTTTTATACAAAAAAAGGCTGCGGTTCACCCATTCTTTTAATCCATGAATTAAAATGTACAGCTTCTGCCGCCGAATGGAAATCTTTAATTCATTATTTATCAAAAAATCATACGGTTTATGCCCTTGATCTGATTGGCTGCGGCCGTTCTGAGAAACCAAAAATGACCTATACAAATTATATTTATGTTCAATTAATCAATAATTTCATTAAAGACGTTATTGGCGCTAAAACAGATGTAATTACGAGCGGTTCCTCATCTAATATTGCTATTATGGGATGTTATAGCGAGCCGGAGCTTTACCATCGTATTATGATGGTAAATCCTTCCTCAATGAAGGAAATGGCCAAATATCCAAAAACAAATCAGAAAACATTGAAATACTTAATTGAACTTCCACTGATTGGAACAACGATTTACAACATGGCTGCTTCCTATGGCCGGATATTTAAGGAATATAAGAATAAAATACTTTATCCGGATATTCACATGCAAAAAGATGTAGATACAATGTATGAAGCCAGCCACCTTGGCGGTCCATCTGCCAGATTTTTCTTTGCCAGCGAACGCAGCTATTTTACCAATATCAATATGCTCCATGCATTGAAGAAATTAAATCACTCCATGTACATTATCGGTGGAAAAGATTTAAAAAATATTGAAAACACATTAAATGATTATGTAACCTTCAATCCTTCGATTGAAACGGAATTAATCGATAATTGTAAACAATATCCGCATATTGAACAGGCTGAAGCTTTTGCTTCCCTTTGTTCCATTTATTTATAATTTATTTATAAAGGTTCTTTTGAAGGCTTACCTGCTTTTCGCGGGTAGGCCTTTTTTGTAGGATTTATTTTTTCAATGATCACGAGAGTTCTCTCCATATCCGTATCGGCCAAAGAATAGGATAAACAATCGGCAATATGCCCCCCAAGCAGAGTCACGGCTCGCCGTGAAGCTTCCAATTCATCCTGGACTTTCCCCGATTTATAGGGAATAAAATGACCCCCAACCTGAATAAAAGGCACACAATATTCGGATAATGTGGATAAGTTGGCCACAGCCCGTGATACGCACAAATCAAACTGCTCCCGATATTGTGGATTCCTTCCAAAATCTTCAGCCCGCCCGTGAATCGTTTCCACATCAGTCAACTCTAAAGTTTCTATAACCCGATTCAGAAAATTAATCCGCTTATTCAAAGAATCCAGCAAAACAATCTTTAATTGAGGAAAAGCTATCTTTAACGGTATTCCCGGAAATCCTGCGCCGGTGCCCACATCAATAACTTTTAATGGCTGATTCAAATCAATGGCCTGAATCAGAGAAAGGCTGTCAATAAAGTGTTTATCAACAACTTCATCATACTCTGTAATCGCTGTCAGATTCATCACTTTATTTGTTTCAATCAGCATTTCATAATACTTCATAAACTGAAACATTTGTTTCTCATTAAGATGAATATTTAATTTTTCTAATGATTTTTCAAATTTATTCATAGGGATTCCTTTCGATGGGCCCGATTAAACTGTTCCATATAAATTAATAATACAGATATATCCGCCGGAGTTACACCGGAAATACGGGAAGCCTGACCCACAGAATGGGGACGAACGGCGGATAATTTTTGCTGCGCTTCAATTCTCAGACCACTGATATCGTTATAATCCAGCGTTTCGGGAATTAATTTTACTTCCATCTTTTTAAACTGTTCCACTTGTCTCAGTTGCCGGGTGATATATCCCTCATATTTTACATTTATATTAACCTGTTCAATAACTCCTGCAGGCAAAGGTTCCCGCTCTTTATCCAAAGGCTCTAAAAGCTCATAAGAAAGTTCCGGCCGCCGGATTAATTCCGCCAGAGAAAGCGCTGTCTTTAACGGCGTACTCTGATGGGCTTCAAGAAATTCCTGCACCTCTTTTGAGCCCCCCATCATCACATGATTGACCCGTTCTATTTCCTTTTCAATCATTGCCTTTTTATTTAAAAGCTCTTCATACCGCTCATCCGAAATCAGTCCAACCTGATGTCCTATCGGCGTTAAACGCATATCCGCATTATCCTGGCGCAGAAGCAGCCTGTATTCGGCCCTTGAAGTCATCATACGATAAGGCTCATGGGTTTCTTTTGTGACCAAATCGTCAATAAGAACACCGATATAGGCTTCCGAACGCTTCAATACAATCTGTTCTTTTCCGAGAAGTTTCATAGAAGCATTGATTCCGGCCATTAATCCCTGAGCTGCCGCTTCCTCATAGCCCGAACTGCCGTTAAACTGACCGCCGGAAAAAAGACCCTCCACCTGTTTAAATTCCAGTGTGGATTTCAACTGTGTCGCCGGAATACAATCATACTCAATCGCATAGGCATTCCGCACAATGCGGGCATTTTCAAGCCCCGGCACAGTTCGATACATCCGATACTGGACATCCTCCGGAAGGGAACTGGACATCCCCCCGATGTACATTTCATTTGTATAATTTCCTTCCGGCTCAATAAATACCTGATGCCGGTTTTTATCCGCAAATTTAACAACCTTATCTTCAATAGAAGGACAATAGCGCGGCCCAACCCCTTCAATCACTCCCGCATAAATCGGGGAGCGGTCCAGATTTGAACGGATAATCTCGTGGGTTTTCTCATTTGTATAAGTCAGCCAGCAGGATACCTGTTCTTTCTGAACATCCTCTGGATTTGTTGTAAAGGAAAATGGTACAACTGTTTCATCTCCAAATTGTTCTTCCATTTTACTGAAATCAATACTCCGCTTATCAATTCGCGCCGGAGTTCCCGTTTTAAACCGCACAAGTTCAATGCCAAGGCGTTTTAAGCTTTCTGAAAGATGGGTTGCGGCCTGAAGCCCGTTCGGGCCGGTATAAGTAATAGATTCACCGCAAAGGCATCTTGCTTTTAAATACACACCGGCAGCAAGGATCGCCGCTCTGCACGGATAAATTCCTCCTGTATGAGTTACAACGCCGGATACATGGCCATCCTCTGTCAGAATATCGATAATTTCCGCCTGTTTCACTGTCAGATTCTCCTGATTTTCCAGTGTGCGGCGCATGAACGTTGTATAATCCTGCTTGTCTGCCTGGGCTCTCAGAGAATGAACGGCAGGGCCCTTCGATTTATTAAGCATTTTTGACTGTATAAAGGTTTTATCAATCGTTTTTCCCATCTGGCCGCCAAGGGCATCTATCTCTCGCACAAGATGTCCTTTCGAACTGCCGCCGATATTTGGATTACAAGGCATCAGAGCAATACTTTCAACGCTGACCGTAAATACAATGGTTTTTAATCCAAGGCGCGCACAGGCCAGAGCCGCTTCACAGCCGGCATGTCCGGCGCCAATCACTGCAACATCATAATCTTCATAAGTATAAGACATAAAAAGCCTCCTATTTGCCCATACAAAAATCACTGAATATGGTATTTATCAAATCTTCTCCCACAGATTCCCCTATAATCTTTCCCAAGGCTTCATAAGCATTCATTAAATCAATGGAGAAGAAATCCTCCGGCATACCGTCCTCAATACTCTGAAGCACCATATTCAGACTGTCCACAGCCTCCTGAATGGCCGCTTTATGCCGGACATTGGTTATATATATCTGGTCATTAAATGTCAGTTTTCCGTCAAAAAACATTTGACGAATCATTTCAGAAAAATCTTCCAATCCCTGTTTATCCTTAACGGATACCTCCACAATCGGATGATTTGTTTCTTTCTCAATGGCCTCTTTTGTTGTTTTCAGATTTAAGTCAATTTTATTTAATAGTATAATTGTTTTCCTGTCCCGAATCAATTCTAAAATTTCCAAATCATTTTCATCCATCACTGTGGAACCATCCACAATATAGATAATCAAATCAGCCTCGGCCGCATATTTTTTCGCCTTTTCGACGCCAATCTTTTCCACCCTGTCTTCTGTATCCCTTATTCCTGCCGTATCAATCACATTGAGCAGTATACCGTCCACCTGGACAGTTTCCTCAAGAGCATCCCTTGTTGTTCCGGCAATATCCGTGACAATAGCTCTCTCCTCGCCGGAAAGATAATTCAACAGAGAAGACTTTCCCGCATTTGGCTTTCCTAAAATAACAGTTTTAATCCCCTCTTTTAAAAGTCGCCCATCATCGCAGGAACGCAATAATTTCCGAAGAACAGCGATATGAACATCGATTTGTTTTTTTAATGTCAGCCCATAATCATCCGCATTGATATGCTCCGGGTCATCCAGAGCCGCTTCAATAAAAGCAATACTTCCGATAATACTTTTCCGCACTTCTTTAATCTGATTTAAAAGATTTCCCTGAAGCTGCTGGACCGAACTGGTCAAGGCATATTCATTTCTCGAATTAATAATATCAATGACTGCTTCCGCCTGGGACAAATCAATACGTCCATTTAAAAAAGCCCGCTTTGTAAACTCTCCAGGCTCCGCCGGGCGGGCGCCATATTTAATCGCTGTTTCCAAAATCTTTTTCATAACCACAACGCCGCCGTGACAGTCAATTTCAACGACATCTTCTCTTGTATAGCTGTTTGGAGCCTTCATAATCAAAACAAGTACCTCGTCAATCATCTGACTGTCATCATATATATAACCATAATGTATCGTGTGGGACGGTACATTTTTCAATGATTTTTTTCCTTTCGGACTTTTATAAATCCTGTCTGCAATTTCAATCGCAGAATCGCCGCTCAAACGCACCTTTCCAATGCCTGAAGGGGTCATTCCGGAGGATATTGCAGCTATGGTATCTGTTATCATGATAAGCTCCTTTCTAAAAATTGCCCCCGTCTTTCATATAAAGAAGGGGGCAATCCGTATTAATCATTTTTCTCTTTATAATTTCTATTATAGTCCTTACGATACTCTCTGTTTTCGCGCCGTTTCAATGTGATAACCACCTTGCGGTAAGGCTCGTCGCCTTCGCTGTGGGTATCCACATAACGGTCATTCTGCAGAGCGGAGTGAATAATCCGGCGCTCATAAGGATTCATAGGTTCCAATGTCACCGGCCGGCGTGTCCGTTTCACTTTATAAGATAAGTTCTTCGCCAGATTTTCGAGTGTCTGTTTACGACGCTCTCTATAATCTTCAGTATCCACCTTTACTTTTATATAAGCGTCGCTCTCTTTATTGACTACAAGGCTGATTAAATACTGAAGAGAGTCCAGAGTCTGTCCTCTTTTTCCAATCAAAATCCCCATCTCATCACCGGAAAAATCAATGTTCATTGTCCGATTCTCTTCATTATAATCAATTTCTGATTTGACTTCCATATTCATGGCGGCAAACAATTTATTTAAAAATTCGTATGTATCATCTAAAAGATTACTTTTTTTACGAACTTTAATTACTGCATCCTGTTTGCCAATCAGTCCAAGAAAACCATTGCTTCCCTTTTCAATCACTTCATATTCAATCTTATCGCTGGTTGTTTCTAACTGAATCAATGCATTTGTAATCGCATCATCGACTGTTTTCCCTGTAACTTCTATATAATCCATCTTTTATCCCTCCAATAAAACAGCAAATCAATCGTCATTCTTGTTTCTGTCCAACATATGGGCAATCGATGAAATACTGTTCGTATTTACAGGTGCATCTTTGTCCATCGGCTTATAATTCTTCGGAGTATAATCCTTTTTCGAACGATTTGCCTTGGCTATATCACTCATCGACTGATATTTCTTTTCTTCTTCCTGGGCGGCTGAAGCGCTGCTCGCCATAATCTTTTCAGTTAAGGTTGGCTTTCCTTTGCGTTCCGCCACTTTTTCCGCATTTTCCTTTATCAGTTCATCTATATCTTTATTGTTAAAGAAACGATTGACAATTACAACCATCAATGTACGGAATACAGAGTTGCATACCCAGTAAAGGCCAACGCCGACCGGCAATGTGAAACAAATCCACACGGAAACCAACGGCATAATGTTGTTCATCATCTTCATGGACTGGCCCATATCATTTTCTGCAGCGCCTGCGTTATTACTTTTCGGTGTCGTAATTTTAACGCTGACATACTGAGTTACTCCGGCCAGAATCGGAATCAGGATTCCAGGGAAGATTCCGGCAACACCCTGTGAAAAATGTACCGGCGCATCCATGACATTCAATCCGCCCGGCATGGAGTTAATACTGATAATCGTATCTTTCACTTTATCGATGGCCTGAACCACATCCGGATTGGAGGCAAAAGCATTGGCAACCGTATCCCATCCCGTTGTCTTTACTCCATTTAACGCATCAATAATCTTCTCAGGATCCGCAAAATCAAATTTGCCGACAACAATGTTCAACTCTTCCATCAAAGTGTCCATGATAGCTGCGCCGTTTGTGGTTGTCTGAATCGGCTCGGCAATCGTCATAAATAAATCATGAATCGAATTAACATAGGACGGAATATTATAAATAATCCGATACAATGCCAACAAAATAGGAAAAGAAATTAATAACGGAAGACAGCCGGAAGATGGGCTCGCGCCATATTTTTTATAGACTTCCATCGTTTCAGCCTGCAGCCGGCGCTGTGAAACTTCATCCGTCTTTCCTTTATATTTCTTGTTTATTTTCTGAATTTCAGGTGTGACAAGAGCTGATACTCTCGAATAACGCTGCTGTTTGATTGTCAGCGGCAGCATCAAAATATTAGCAATCAATGTAAACAATATGATTGTCAACGCAACATTTGGTATCCCCACCAAATCAAGAAGCTCATAAATCGCATTCATGACTAGACCAAAAATCAATGCAAATGGTCCTAGGATACCCCCAACTTTTGTAAGAACAATTACATCCATGTTCTATTTCCTCCTTAATTTAGGGAACCGGATCATAACCACCCTCATGAAACGGATGGCATCTCAGTATTCTTCTTATAGCCAAATAACTTCCCTTGACAGCGCCGTACTTTTCCAATGCTTCAATCGCATACTGAGAGCATGTCGGCACATAAATGCAGCATGGCCGCTTTAATGGCGAAATATATTTTCTGTAAAAACGAACGCATCCTATCAAAACTTTTTTCATTATATATCGCTGTCCTTTAATAAATCCAGTTTCTCTGATAACTGACTGAGATTTTTTCCAATAACGTGATAATCCGCTTTTTTTGCAGCAACTCTGGCAATAACGACAATGTCGTAACCTTCTTTATACATTTCTTCACTCAAACGATAATTTTCACGAATGAGCCTTGCCAGATGATGTCTTACAACGCTGTTCCCTACCTTCTTACTGACAGAAATCCCCAAACGATTCCTTTTCAGGCCATTTTCCAACTTATATACAACCAAATACCGACTGGCACAGGATGTTCCCTTCTCATAAACGGCTCTGAACTGTTGATTCTTCTTCAATGATTCCGAAAATCTCATCCTATTCTTCCTAAAGAAAAAGGCCACAAATTTGCGGCCTAAGCTGATAATTTATTTCTACCTTTAGCTCTTCTTGCTGCTAAAACTTTTCTGCCGTTAGCAGTGCTCATTCTCTTTCTGAAACCATGAACTTTACTTCTCTGTCTTTTTTTAGGCTGAAATGTCATCTTCATCTGTAAACACCTCCCTTTGTAAAAATGAGATAAAATATCTACTATATTATAGTCATTTCCCCAAATCTCGTCAAGCAAAACCTGATTATTTTTTTGCAATTGTGGATAACTTGATTATCAACACAATTATCCCCACATTTACATAAATCTATCCACATAATGTGTATAACTTGTGGATAAGTGTTTATAAATCTCTTTGAATCCAGCAAAATCCAGTATTTTCGCAAAAAATAACGTGTTGATAATGTGATTAAAATCCTTTTCCTCTGTCAACATTAACATAATAAATTCAAATAATAAACACTTTATGTTAAGTTATAAACAAAATTTATCCACAGGGTTATCCACAATTTTAATGTTGATATCTCACCATTTTTGTAATAAAATATATATGTGAATTTATGCTCAGGGGGATTTTATGCTGTGTTATCTTTAATAAAAGAAAAATGGAATGATATTCTCGAACAAATGAAGATTGAAAACGATATAAGCGAAGTCGCTTTTACTACCTGGGTCAAATATTTTAAACCTTATCGGGTTGAAGGCAACATGATTACCGTTTCTATAGAGAAAGAAAATCTTGTCCTGGATTCCAGTTGGTTTTCTAAAAAATACCGTATGCCTTTAATTATTACGATTGCAGAAGTACTTGAAACCGAATTCGATGTTCAGTTTATTATTCCTGATTTATCCGAAAAAAAACATATTGATGAAGAGAACAGGAAAACGGATTCCGAATCATTGATGAATGCCCATCTGAATCCGCGATATACATTTGAAACTTTTGTCGTTGGAAAAAATAACGATATTGCCCATGCCACCGCTTTGGCTGTCGCTGAAGACCCGGGTATCTATGGGAACCCGTTATTTATCTATGGAGGCGCCGGTCTTGGAAAAACCCATTTACTCCACTCCATCGCCCATTATGTCCTCGGCAATCACCCGGATTACCGTATTATATATGTAACGTCCGAAGAATTTACCAATGAACTTGTCCATTCCATCCAGCACAAGCAGATTGAAAATTTCAAAAATAAATACAGAAATATCGATATGCTGCTCATTGATGATATTCAGTTTATTGTAAATAAAGAAAGTACTCAGGAAGAATTTTTCCATACTTTTACTACTTTATATGAAGGAAAGAAACAGATTGTCATTTCTTCCGATAAACCGCCAAAAGATATCAACGGTTTGGAAGACCGTCTGATTACCCGGTTCAAGGCCGGATTAACTGTCGATGTACAGCCGCCAAACTATGAAACACGTATGGCTATTTTGAAAAAACGGGCCGAGCTGGACAATATTCAGGTTGACGATGAATCTTTAAATTATATTGCCACAAATATAAAATCCAGTATCCGTGAGCTGGAAGGCGCTTTGAAACAGATTTATAATTTTTCAAGACTTCGCAAAAAAATGATTAATTTCGAATTAACAAAAGAAGCCCTTGAAAATATTATTTCTCCGGAAGAACGGCGGCCGGTGACCTGCGAATTGATTATTGACACCGTAGCCGAACATTATCATATTTCTCCGGATGATATAAAAAGCAGCAAACGAAATAAGGAAATCGCCTATCCGCGGCAGATTTGTATGTACCTCTGCCGTAAGATGACCGCCGATTCCCTGCAGGCTGTCGGAAATTCTCTCGGCAAGAAGGACCATACAACCATTATTCATGGAGAGAAAAAAATATCCGATGATTTAAAACACGATGAAAATCTGAAAAATACCATCGATATATTAATAAAGAAAATAAACCCTCCAACCTGATTGTGGATAACTGTCTTACAATGTGTGGATGAAAAGTGATTCAACAGTGAGTTACAGGGGGATAAAATTCTTTCAGACTTTCCGAAACACATTGGACAAATTTTATACTGTGGATAATATTTAAGTTATTCCGGGCCTGTTCAGCCCGTTTTAACAGACTTATCCAACGGAAAAATCCAGTAAAAATCAGGGGTTACATGGCATATCCACATATCCACCTCCCCTACTACTACAACTACTATAAAATTATTATTTATATATTTATATGCGGCTGCCCGGAAGTTATTCACAATTTCCATGCAGACTGAGAAAGGTTGATTTTTAACATGAAAATTATCTGTAGCAAATCCGAACTGCTCCAGGGCGTCAACACAGTCCTCAAAGCGGTTCCTGCGAAAACAACAATGCCTATTTTAGAGTGTATTCTTATCGACACAACCGAGGGCCAGATTAAATTAACCGCAAACGATATGGAACTCGGTATCGAAACAAAAATTAAAGGGGATATTCTCGATAAAGGAAAGATTGCGCTGGAAGCAAAACTGTTTTCTGAAATTGTCCGCAAGCTTCCCGACAGTGAAGTAACTATTCAGACAGATGATAACTTCCGTGCTTTGATAAAATGTGAAAAAGCGAAATTTAATATTGCCGGAAAATCCGGAGATGATTTTTCCTATCTGCCGGAAATTGAAAAAAATCAAATGGTTGTCTTATCCCAGTTTTCATTAAAAGAAATTATCCGTCAGACAATTTTTTCAATTGCAGATAATGAAAACAATCGATTGATGACAGGCGAACTTTTTGAAATTAACGGAAATGAATTAAAAGTTGTATCTCTGGATGGACACCGTATATCCATTCGTAAGATTGAACTCAAGGAAGAGTACAATCATATCAAAGTTGTCGTACCCGGAAAAACGCTGAATGAAGTCAGCAAGATTCTCACCGGCGGTATTGAAGATGATGTACATATATTCTTCACCGGAAGACATATTGTATTTGAATTTGATGATACGGTTGTTGTTTCAAGACTTATTGAAGGCGAGTATTTCCGAATTGAGCAGATGCTTTCCAGCGATTATGAAACAAAAATTTCTATCAATAAAAAAGAGCTTCAGAGCTGTATTGAGCGTGCCTCCCTTCTTGTCAAAGAGGGTGATAAAAAACCGATTATCATGAATATATTGGATGACTCCATGGAATTAAAAATTAACTCTTTCATCGGTTCCATGAATGAAGATATCGATATTGTGAAGACAGGTAAGGATTTAATGATCGGCTTCAATCCGAAGTTTATTCTTGATGCCCTTCGGGTTATCGATGATGAAAATATTGATATTTATATGATTAACCCAAAAGCGCCATGCTTTATCAGGGATGAAGAGAAGAAGTATATCTATCTGATTCTTCCGGTAAACTTCAATCCGGGAATATAGGAGAAATTATGGAAGTTATCAAATTAAAAGATGAATATATAAAGCTTGGCCAGGCACTGAAAGCCGCCGGATGTGTGGATTCCGGACTGGAAGCTAAAATTGTAATTAAAGAAGGACAGGTTTGCGTCAATGGCGAAGTTGAATATCAGAGAGGAAAAAAACTCTATGAAGGCGATATGGTAACCTTTGACGGCGAAACAATTAAGATTGAAAAATAATGATTATAAAATCTCTTGAATTACTTGATTATCGAAATTATGAAAGTCTTCAAATGAATTTTGACAAGGGTATTAATATCCTTTATGGTGAGAATGCCCAGGGAAAGACAAATATATTGGAATCCATCTATGTCTGTGCGACGACAAAGTCTCATCGGGGAAGCAAAGATAAAGAGATGATTCGTTTTGACAGAGATGATTCCCATATCCGTTTGTTTATTGAGAAAAATGAAATTGAACATAAGATAGACATTCATTTGAAACGGAATAAAACGAAGGGCGCGGCGATTGACGGTATTCCTATCAAAAAATCCAGTGAACTTATGGGAATGGTCAATGTCATCTTTTTCTCACCGGAGGATTTGGCGATTATCAAAAGCGGTCCTGCAGAGCGCAGACGTTTTATGGATATGGAACTGTGCCAGTTGAATAAAGTATATCTTCATGATATATCGAATTACAATAAAGTTGTGAATCAGAGAAATAATCTTTTGAAGCAGGCTTATTATCAGGAATCTTTGAAAGAAACGCTGGATGTCTGGGATGAGCAGTTGGTGCGCTATGGCCTGCGGGTAATCAGGGAGAGAGAGAAATTTATTGAAACGCTGAATGAATTAATATATCCGATTCATAGAAAGCTGAGCGGAAACAGGGAAAATCTGCATATCCAATATGAACCGAGTATTGACGCAGCGGGTTTTGAGGAAGAATTATTTTTGCGCCGTGAAAATGATTTGAAATTGAAATCAACAACCATCGGTCCCCACAGAGATGATATGGGATTTTATATCAACGATATCAATGTCCGGAAATTCGGTTCTCAGGGACAGCAGAGGACGGCGGCTCTTTCTTTAAAACTGGCGGAAATTGATTTGGTCAAATTAATTATTAAAGATACGCCGATTTTATTATTGGACGATGTTTTGTCTGAACTGGACAGTTTTCGGCAAAACTATTTATTGGAAAGCATCCGTCAAATCCAGACAGTGATAACATGCACGGGATTGGATGAATTTATACAAAATCGATTTAATATAGACAAAATTTTTAAAGTAAAAGAAGGAATAGTTGAAAACCAACAGCGGGAGGTTAAAGATGAGTGATAATTACAGTGCGGATCAAATTCAGATTTTAGAGGGCCTGGAGGCAGTTCGAAAAAGACCAGGTATGTATATCGGAAGCACTTCCTCAAAAGGCCTCCATCACCTTGTTTATGAGATTGTTGATAATTCAGTTGATGAGGCTTTGGCCGGCTACTGCGATACCATTACAGTAACTGTGAATAAAGATAATTCAGTGACTGTTGTCGATAATGGCCGCGGTATTCCTGTAGATATTCAGGAGAAGGCCGGAAGACCTGCTTTGGAGGTTGTCTTTACGATTCTTCATGCCGGCGGAAAGTTCGGCGGTGGAGGATATAAGGTTTCCGGCGGTCTTCATGGTGTTGGAGCTTCTGTTGTCAATGCGCTTTCAGAGTGGCTGGAAGTTGTTGTTTATAAAGAGGGAAAGAAGTATAAACAACGGTTTGAGCGGGGAAAAGTTGTTGAAGATATGCAGGTTCTCGGAAATACGGAGAAGAACGGAACAAAAGTAACTTTTAAACCGGATTCTCAGATTTTTGAAGATACGGTATATGATTTTGAAATTTTAAAAGAACGTTTGCGCGAGACCGCTTTTTTGACAAAAGGCTTGAAGATTATTTTAATCGATGACCGCGCAGAGGAACCGGTGGAACGGATTTTCCATTATGAAGGCGGTATTAAAGAATATGTGGAATATCTGAATCGGCCCCATGATGTGCTGTACCCGGAAATTATTTATTGCGAAGGTACAAAAGACGGCGTTTACGTGGAAGTAGCGATGCAGCATAACAATTCCTATACGGAAAGCTGCTATAGCTTTGTTAATAATATTATCACGCCGGAGGGCGGTACTCATTTAATCGGATTCCGAAATGCGCTGACGAAAACATTTAATGATTATGCGAGAAAGAATAAATTGCTCAAGGATAACGAACCGAATCTTTCCGGCGAAGATATCCGTGAAGGATTGACAACGATTATCAGTATTAAAATCGGTGAGCCCCAGTTTGAAGGGCAGACAAAACAGAAACTCGGGAACAGTGAAGCCAGGGGCGCCGTGGACAGTATTGTCAGCGAACGGCTGATGGTCTTCCTTGAGCAGAACCCTGCGGTTGGAAAGACCATTGCTGAGAAGGCCGTTTTGGCCCAGAGAGCCAGAGACGCCGCCAGAAAAGCCAGAGATTTGACCCGCCGTAAGACCGCATTGGAGACGATGAGTCTTCCGGGTAAGCTGGCGGATTGTTCAGATAAAGATCCGGCCAACTGTGAAATTTATATTGTCGAAGGGGATTCTGCCGGAGGTTCGGCGAAAACAGCCCGTTCCCGCGCCACTCAGGCAATTTTGCCGCTGCGCGGTAAGATTTTGAACGTGGAAAAATCCCGGTTGGATAAAATTCTGGTCAATAATGAGATTAAAGCAATGATTACCGCCTTTGGCACAGGGATTCATGAAGAGTTTGATATTTCCAAACTCCGTTATCATAAAATTATTATTATGACCGATGCGGATGTGGACGGCGCTCATATCGCAACTTTATTATTAACTTTCTTTTATCGTTTTATGCCTGAACTTATTAAACAGGGCTATGTATATCTGGCGCAGCCGCCATTATATAAGATTGAGAAAAATAAAAAAGTATGGTATGCCTATGATGATATCGAACTGAACAATATTCTTTCAGAAATCGGCCGCGATCAGAATAACCGGATTCAGCGGTATAAAGGTCTTGGCGAGATGGACCCGGAACAGTTGTGGGAAACAACGATGGATCCGGACAGGAGAATTCTTTTAAAAGTAACTATGGACGACGCGAAGTTGGCTGCTCTCAATGATACATTTAATGTTTTGATGGGAGATAAGGTAGAGCCGCGGCGTGAATTTATCGAGACACATGCAAAATATGCACGGAATCTCGATATTTAACAGATGGAGGAAATAGTGAATGGATGATTTAAGTAATGTTTTTGACAAGGTCCAGGAAGTGGACCTTCAGGAAACAATGGAACAATCTTATATCGAGTATGCCATGAGCGTTATCGCCTCCAGAGCATTGCCGGATGTCAGAGATGGTTTGAAACCGGTGCAGAGGCGTATACTGTATGCGATGATTGAGCTGAATAATGGGCCGGATAAGCCGCACCGTAAATGTGCGCGTATTGTCGGTGATACAATGGGTAAATATCACCCGCACGGTGATTCATCAATTTATGGCGCCCTTGTTAATCTGGCCCAGGAGTGGTCGACCAGATATCCGCTGGTGGACGGTCATGGCAATTTTGGTTCAGTTGATGGCGACGGTGCGGCTGCCATGCGTTATACGGAGGCAAGATTAAGCAAAATTTCTATGGAAATGCTTGCGGACATTAATAAAGATACGGTGGATTTCGGGCCGAACTTTGATGAGACGGAGAAGGAGCCAATCGTACTTCCTTCACGTTTTCCAAATCTTCTGGTCAACGGAACAACGGGTATTGCCGTAGGTATGGCGACCAATATTCCGCCTCATAACCTTCGGGAAACTATAGACGGCGTTTTAAAGATTATTGAAAATAAGATTGATAATGACCGGGATACGGAGATTGAGGAACTTCTTGATATTATCAAGGGACCGGATTTTCCAACCGGCGCTATGATTCTTGGAAAAAATGGTATTAATGAGGCTTATCGCACCGGCCGCGGAAAGATTAAAGTGCGGGCTGTGACGGAGATTGAGCCTATGGGCAATAATCGCCAGAGAATTGTTGTGACTGAACTTCCGTATATGGTCAATAAAGCAAAATTAATTGAAAAGATTGCAGAATTGGTTAGGGATAAACGGGTTGACGGCATCTCTGATTTGAGAGATGAATCGAACCGTGAAGGTATGCGGGTCGTTATCGAATTGAAAAAAGATGCCAATCCGAATATTATTTTGAATCATTTGTATAAACATACTCAGCTTCAGGATACATTCGGCGTGATTCTGCTTGCGCTGGTGAATAATGAACCGATGATTCTGAATCTGAAACAGATTCTTGAATTGTACTTAAAGCATCAGGAAGAGGTTATTACACGGCGTTCAAAATATGAACTGAATAAGGCTGAGGAGCGGGCACATATTTTGGAGGGCTTGCTGGTTGCTCTGGATAATATCGATGAAGTTATTCATATTATCCGTTCATCCAAAAATGTGGCCGAGGCAAAAGAAAAGTTAATTCAGAGTTTTGGATTGACAGATGTTCAGGCCCAGGCGATTGTAGATATGCGTCTGCGCGCTCTGACCGGTTTAGAAAGAGAAAAACTGGAAGCAGAATATGCGGACTTGGAAGCAAAAATTGCCGAGTTGAAGGCAATTCTCGGCGATGAAAAGCGTCTTCTCGGCGTGATTCGCGATGAGATTACCGTGATTCGCAATAAATACGGCGATGACCGGAGAACATCTATCGGCATTGATGATGATGAAATCACTATCGAAGATTTGATTAAAAAAGAAAATACCGTCATTGCCATGACAAAGCTTGGTTATATCAAACGAATGACGGTTGATAATTTCCGCAGCCAGAACCGGGGCGGTAAGGGAATTAAGGGAATGTCAACTCTGGATGATGACTATATTGAGGACCTTTTGATGACAAGCACCCATCATTTTATTATGTTCTTTACAAATAAAGGCAAGGCTTATCGGATTAAGGCTTATCAGATTCCTGAATCCTCCAGAGTAGCCCGGGGAACAGCCATTGTGAATATTCTTCAATTGGAGCCTGGAGAAAAAATCACTGCGATGATACCGATTCGGGATTTTGAACATGATGTTTATCTTTTCATGGCAACAAAGAGAGGCATCGTGAAGAAAACATCGATTAAAGAATATGACCATATAAGAAAAACGGGTATCATTTCGATTAATTTAAGAGAAGACGATGAACTGATTGAGGTTAAGACAACAAACAATGAGAATGACGTTTTCCTTGTAACCAAACATGGAAAATGTATCCGTTTTAATGAAAACGACGTGCGTCCGACAGGAAGGTCATCGATGGGTGTTATCGGCATGACGCTGGATGAAGATGATGAAATTATCGGCATGCAGCTCGACAGTCAGGGAGATTCCTTATTGATTGCCTCCGAAAAGGGTATGGGCAAACGAACAGATTTGACAGAATTTAACTGCCAGCACCGCGGCGGCAAAGGCGTTCTCTGCTATAATATCACAGAAAAGACAGGCAATGTCATCGGAGCAAAAGCGGTCAATGACAGCCATGAAATTATGATGATCACATCCGGCGGAATTATAATCCGTATGCCGGTCAATGGCATATCAAAGATTGGACGCTATACTTCCGGGGTAAAACTTATGGATATTGATGTGGAAAATGATATCAAGGTTGCGAGCATTGCGAAAGTCCGGGAAGCGGAAGCTGACGAAAATGCACCGGAAGAAATTGCTTCTGAGGATATTGGGCCGGAAAATATCGCATCTGAAAAAATCAAAGAGACAGGCGGCGAGACGGAATGAAGATAACTTATATTCATCACAGTTGTTTTGTTGTTGAATTGGAAGATTGTATTTTTGTATTTGATTATTATAAGGGAGAACTGCCTGAATTTGATAAGGATAAACGGATTATTTTCTTTGTGAGCCATGCCCATGGCGACCATTTTAATCCATCCATTTATCAGTATGCGGAATACAATCCTTATGTCACTTATGTTGTTTCGGATGATGTGCGGCACAGCTTGAGTTTTGCCGTACGGCTCGGCACCGGTGGAGAAAACACCATTTTTGTGGATAACGATAAATTATTATATCTGAATGTGGATAACCGGGGAATTTCTAAAAAAGATCCCGGTTTCCATGATATAAAAATAGAAACGTTGAAATCCACGGATGAGGGTGTGGCATTTATTATTGAATATGCGGGAAAATCCATCTATTTTGCCGGCGATCTGCACTGGTGGTCCTGGCCGGGAGAGAGTGAAGAGGATGAGGAGCGCAGAGAAAAAGAGTATAAGCATGAAATGAGCAAAATAAAAGGGCGTCATTTTGACGCGGCCTTTGTTGTGCTTGACCCGCGCCAGGAGGAACATTACTGGTGGGGAATGAATGAATTTATGCGGACTGCCGAGGCGGATGCGGTTTTTCCAATGCACTTCTGGAAAGATTATAAACTGATTCAAAAATTTAAAGACGGTGAATCTGCAAAAACCTATAAAGAAAAAATCGTGTCAATTGATTCAGAGGGACAGGTTTTTGAACTTTAAAGCTTGTATAAAATGTATGAAAAGGGGATGTGTGCACATCCTCTTTTTATTTGACAAACAAGGTATACAGTGATAATATAGGAAACTGTTTTAAAATATATTTTTTCATAAAATGAAAAGAGGAAGAAAAATGACAGCAATATTAGCAATTTCAGTAGCATTGATTATGGGGTTATTAATGACCCGTGTATTGAAACCATTAAAATTACCGGATGTTACAGCTTATCTGATTGCCGGTGTTTTCATTGGCCCTTATATTTTAGGACGATTAAATGTACCGGGTGTGGGATTTATATCTACCAGCGATGTTGATCAGTATGCCCTTATTTCCAATGTGGCATTGGGATTCATTGCCTTTACCATCGGTAATGAATTTCGTTTATCCCAGTTGAAAAATATTGGCCGTCAGGCAATGATTGTCGGTATTGCTGAAGGTTTGGTTGCCTCTTTATGTGTCAATGTGGCGATGATTGCCCTGCATATGATTCTTGGGGATAAACTTCCAATCACAACGGCAATCACTCTGGGAGCCATTGCAACAGCTACGGCTCCGGCGGCAACATTGATGGTTGTGCGCCAGTATAAGGCAAAGGGAAACTTAACAGATATACTTCTTCCGGTGGTTGCTTTGGACGATGCTGTTGCTTTGATGGTTTTTGCCGTTTCCTTTGGCGTGGCTACGGCTTTAAAAGACGGTGCGTTTAATATGACTTCGATTTTGGTGGAGCCTCTTTTGGAAATTGTTCTTTCCCTTGTTGTCGGGGCATTTATGGGCTGGCTGCTGACCAAGTTGGAAACTTTATTTAATTCCAACAGCAATCGTTTGTCGCTGACTATTGCATTTGTGTTCCTGACTGTTGGAATTTCCATGTTGGAATTTGACGTTGGCGGTATTCATATTGCCTTTTCTTCTCTTTTAGTCTGCATGATGCTTGGAACTATTTTCTGCAATATATGTCCGCTGTCTGAAGATTTGATGGAAAAGTCGGACCGGTGGACGGCTCCTTTATTTGCATTGTTTTTTGTAATCAGCGGCGCGGAGCTTGAGTTGAGCGTTTTCTCTGATATAAGTATTGTTATTATCGGCGTTGTTTATATTATTTTCCGATGTATTGGTAAGTACCTGGGTGCATGGTCCAGCGCAAAAGCGGCCGGATGCGACCCTATGGTTCAAAAATATCTTGGAATTACCCTTTTTCCGCAGGCCGGAGTTGCATTGGGAATGTGTATTACCGCTGCCGCAAAATTCGGTGCGGAGGGAGCAATGATTCGAAATATCATCCTATTCTCTGTATTGGTTTATGAGCTTGTCGGTCCTTCCATGACAAAATGGGCTTTGAAAAAAACAGGAGATATTCAGCCGAAGAGTGCAGAGGTTATTAATCGAAGAGCAATGAAACTGCAGGAAGCTGAGATTAAGAAAAAAGTTGTAAAATAGAATACAAAACTTATTAAAAGAGGAACTGAATCCTTTAAAATTGGATTTGGTTCCTTTTTTTTGTAATTCAAATTGGAATTTAGTGGAAACTATAAGTAAATCTAATGAAAAATATAAAAATTAAATAAAAATATCTGAAAAAATAGAATATAATTGTTGAAAATTGCAAAACAGAGTGATATAATTCCAATAAAGAACAATATTTCTGACAGAGGAAAATGGAAATGCTTGCAAAAGAAAGAAAAAAACTGATTTGGGAGACGATTCTGCAGGAAAAAAGTATTTTATCCAAAGATTTATGCAGAAAATTTAATGTTACCAATGAAACAGTAAGAAAAGATTTAATAGAATTAGAAAATGAAGGTAAAATTATAAGGGCCTATGGCGGGGCCTATATTATTGACGGTGTACAAAATGAAG
This sequence comes from uncultured Eubacteriales bacterium, assembly GCA_900549105.1. GTDB lineage: Bacteria > Bacillota > Clostridia > Lachnospirales > Lachnospiraceae > Frisingicoccus. The sequence continues at coordinate 10,846 of URND01000011.1, read as the reverse complement.
TTCACGCGAATTTGAGAGAGACCGTATATACTGAAGAAAAAGCGTCTATCGGAAGAATCTGCCGCTCTATGGTTTGTGCGGGAGATACGATTTTCCTGGATGAAAGTACTACATGCTGCGCCATTGCCAAGGAATTGAAATCCATCGGCTCAATTACTGTGTTTACGAATTCTTATAAAATCATTCATATACTGGAAGATTGTGAGAATGTAAAATTAATTCTTACCGGCGGAGAATTTGACAGGAAAAATCAATGCTTTGTTGGCGCGGAAGTGGCGGATTTCCTGAAAAGTTATTATGTCGATAAATGTTTTATATCCTGCCGCGGCGTTGATATGAATATTGGCATTACCGATGGAAATGAAAAAAACGGACGTGTCAGAAAGTGTATTATAAGACAGGCTGCAGAAAAGATTCTTGTTATTGATAAAACAAAATTAAATCTAAAAAAATTTTATAAAATCAGCGGATTTGAGATGATTGACAAAGTAGTTATCGATGGATTTTATTCGGATGAACAGAGAGATATATGGGAACAGTTTTTAAATCAGACCCATACTAAGTTGATTGTTGCAAAGTAATTAATTATAATAAATATTAAGTCAGGAGGAGAGAACATTGGACGAAAGTATTAGAAATGTTACTCACATGGATAATGTGAAATTAAGCGAGGATGGAAGAAGTGTCGTTATTATTGATCAGACACAATTGCCAAATCGAATGGAGTATATCACATTATCCACGGCAAAAGAAATATGGGATGCTATTTATTTGCTTCAGGTCCGGGGAGCGCCGGCCATCGGCATTTGTGCCGGTTATGGTATTTACTGCCTGGCTTTGCAGATAGAGAGCCGGGAATATGAAACTTTTGCAAAAGAATTCCATGAAAAGAAAGAGTATTTAAATTCGGCACGGCCGACAGCGGTAAATTTAAGCTGGGCATTGAACCGAATGGAAAAGGTTGTTTTATCAAATGAGGGACAATCTGTCGAAGAGATTCTTGAATTGCTGAAGCAGGAATGTAAAGCGATTCATGAAGAAGACATTGCTATGTGCAGAGCAATATCCGAATATGGTTTAACCCTGATTAAGGATGGGGACGGAATTCTGACTCACTGCAATGCGGGACCTTTGGCCACATCGCGCTATGGAACAGCATTGGGCCCACTGTTTCTGGGAAAAGAAAAGGGCATGAATTTTAAGGTATTTTCAGATGAAACACGTCCGCTTCTTCAGGGGGCGCGGCTGACATCCTTTGAATTATGTAAAGCGGGAATCGATGTAACGCTTATATGCGATAATATGGCCAGTATTGTTATGAAAAACGGATGGGTGCAGGCCTGTTTTGTGGGATGTGACAGAGTTGCGGCAAATGGCGATACGGCAAATAAAATCGGTACAAGCGGCGTAGCAATTCTGGCTAAATATTATGGTATTCCTTTTTATGTATTGGGACCAACATCAACCATTGATATGAATTGTAAAACGGGGGATGATATTAAAATTGAATTGAGAAAGCCTGAGGAAATCAAAGAGAAATTCTATTCAGAACCGATGGCTTTAAGTGAAGTGAAATGTTATAACCCGGCGTTTGATGTGACAGATCATGAGTTGATTACCGGAATTGTTACTGAAAAAGGTATTTGCTATCCTCCATATACGGATAGTTTAGCAAATCTATTTAAATAATTAAATGGGCGTTGAAGAAATGCCTGTAAATAATTAAAAGAAAAGGAGATAAAAAAATGAAAAAAGCAAAAAAATGTCTGTCGTTGTTAATTTCAGCAATCATGGTTGCATCTCTGGCCGCCTGTGCGGGAAATCCGTCCAGCTCAACAGAAACAAAGGGTGAAACCCAGGCCGCGGATGCCGCAGGAACTAAGGTGGCAATTATCACATCTTCCGGTGTGGATGATGGCTCTTTCAATGAAAACTGTTATGATGGTATTTCAAAGTTTGTGGATGAAAATGAAGGCGCTTCTGTGAATGCGATTAAAGAGCCGGATTTAAGTAAATCCATCCAGGCTATTGAAGACACAATTGCAGATTATGATGTTTTAGTTTTACCTGGATTTAATTATGCAGCCTGTGCAGATATTGCTACAGCAAATCCGGATAAATCAATTATTTTAGTAGACTCTGCTCCAACAGATTCCGAAGGAAATGAAGTTACTGTAGATAACGTATATTCCATGACATTCTCAGAGCAGGAACCAGGATTTTTAGCCGGCGTTGCTGCTGCGCTTGAAACAAAAACAGGTAAAGTTGCCGTTGTCAACGGTGTTGCTTATCCTTCAAATGTAAACTACCAGTATGGTTTTGAGAGCGGCGTTAATTATGCAGTGAAACATCTTGGAGCAACGGCTGAATGTGTTGAAATTGCTTCTTATTCCGGTACGGATGTTACAGGCACTAATGTCGGAGGAAACTATGTCGGCGCTTTTGATGATGTTGAGACCGGTAAGATTTTAGGAAATGCTTTAATTGATATGGATGTTGATATTATTTATGTGGCAGCCGGTTCCAGCGGAAACGGCGTATTTACCGCAGCAAAGGAAGCAGGAGATGTTTTCTGTATCGGTTGTGATGTTGACCAGTTTGATGACGGTGTTAATGGCGATGCCAATATTATTTTAACATCTTCTCTGAAAATTATGGATGTCAACGTTTATAAACAGCTCAACCTGATTAAAGACGGAGAATTTAAAGGTGTTAATGATATTCTTGGAGCAGCTCAGGATTCCATCGGTATTGTTACAGAAGAAGGAAGACAGCAGTTGTCCGATGAAACAATCGGTACATTAAATGATGTTTATGAATTAATCAAAAAAGGAGATATCGCTCCGGCTTCTAACTTTAACGGATATCTGCCGGAAGATTTCCCGGGATTAAATTAAGTAAGGGGTTTTAATATATGGCAGAAGGTGTGGAAGAAGCTAGAAAAAATTTAAGCGAAGCTGAAACAGGAGGCGCTGTCACGGAAGGGTTTACCGTGCCGAATATGGGAGAATATGCGCTTTTACCTGGAAATCCAAGAAGAATTCATTTGATGGCCGGCCAATGGGATGAAGGAAGTGTTCATGAATATAGCCTGAATCGCGGTTATTGCGCGGCAACGGGAACTTTCAAGGGAACACAGATTACCGCCATGTCTACAGGTATGGGCGGACCAAATCTTGAGCTTCCTTTGACAACAATGGCATCTGCCGGCGTAAATACATTTATACGTGTTGGTACGACGGGGGCTATTCAGGAAAATATCCATATCGGAGATATTATCATAAATGACTGTAATGTCCGTTTGGATGGAACTTCGCACCAGTATGTGAGGGACGAATATCCTTCGGCGGCTTCTCCTGAAGTAGTTATGGCATTAATTCAGGCTTGTGAAAATCTTGGGTTCACATATCATGTCGGCGTCGGATGTACGACGGCTTCATTCTATGCGGGACAGTCGAGACCGAGCTTTGGCGGCTATATTCAGCAGAAAGCGGAAGCTGATTATAAAGATTTACAGGCAGCTAAGGTTTTAAATTATGATATGGAGGGAGCTGCTTTGTTCACATTGTCACGTCTCTTCGGACTTCGGGCCGGTATGTGCGCATCGGTTGTTGTGCAGCGTGTGACGGGAGAAGTCAGAGAGGACGGCGGTGAAGAAAGAGCCTGCCTTGTCGGTGCGGAGGCTATTCGCATTTTGACTGAATGGGATAAAAAGAAAAAAGAAAAGGGGAAAAAATATTTTTATCCTGAAATTATAAAATAAATAGGGAGGAATCTGTATGATAACAACGCCTACAGCCTGTATTCAGGCTGAAAAAGAAAATGTAGCAAAAGTTGTTCTTATGCCGGGAGACCCTCTGCGCGCTAAATATATTGCAGAGACATATCTTGAGAATCCTGTACTTTTTAACACTGTAAGAAATATGTTTGGATATACAGGTACTTATAAAGGAAAAAAGATTTCTGTGATGGGAAGCGGAATGGGTATCCCTTCAATTACTCTGTATGCAATGGATTTATACAAATTTTTTGACGTAGAGGCAATTATTCGTGTTGGTTCTGCGGGAGCTATTGCCGACGGCGTAAATTTGAGAGATGTTGTTATTGCAATGAGCGCTTCGACAAATTCAAACTTTGATTCTCAGTTTGGTTTTGAAGGAACTCTGGCGCCGACTGCAAATTATGAGATGTTAAGTTATGCGGTTGATTCAGCCAAAGAAAAAGGAGCAAGCGTAAAGGTTGGTTCCGTTTTTACAACAGATACATTTTACAATGCTAATGAAAATATGAATCAGAAAGCAAAAGACTTAAATCTGTTATGTGTTGAAATGGAAACGGCTGGATTATATTGGACAGCATCCTATCTTCATAAAAAGGCTCTGAGTATGCTGACAATTTCCGATAATGTATTTACAGGTGCAGAATTGTCAGTTATGGAAAGACAGGAATCTTTTAATGAAATGATGGAAATTGCATTAGAGACAGCCTGGAGAACGATTGATTGATGAATAAAAAGGAAGTGTTTCATGATTTTTGTGAAACACTTCCGATTTTAAAGAGGCGGGTCGTATGAAAGAAAATGATTATGTTGTTGAGATGAGACATATAACAAAACGATTTCCCGGAATTGTTGCCAATGATGATGTGACAATTAAAATTAGGAAAGGTGAAATATATGCCCTGCTGGGCGAAAATGGCGCTGGAAAATCCACACTTATGAGTATGCTGTTTGGCATGTATGAGCCGGATGAGGGTGAAATTTATATTCGGGGTGAAAAGACAGTGCTTCATTCTTCAAATGAAGCAGCGGCTTTAAAAATAGGAATGGTTCATCAGCATTTTAAGCTGGTTTCAAATTATACGATTACAGAAAATATTGTTCTTGGCGTTGAACCGATGAAAAAGAAATTTGGCATTTTTCCATATGTGGACATTAAAACGGCCAATGAAAAGATTCGGGCTCTTTCAATGAAATATGGATTGGAAGTAGAGCCGACGAAGCGGATTGACGAAGTAAATGTTTCGATACAGCAGCGTGTTGAAATTTTGAAAATGTTATATCGGGATGCGGAAATCTTAATTTTTGATGAGCCGACAGCCATATTGACACCTCAGGAAATTGAATATCTGTTAAAAATTATGCGCCAGCTTTCAGATTCAGGAAAAACAATTATTTTAATTACGCATAAGCTGGAAGAAATTAAGCAGATTGCAGACAGATGCGCCATTTTGAGACGCGGAAAATTAATTGATATTCTCGATGTAAAAACAACTTCCACAAAAGAAATGGCTAATATGATGGTTGGCCGTAATGTTTTATTTAATATCACGAAATCAGACAGGAATTACAGAGATGTTGTTCTTGAAGTTAAAGATTTGACGGTAAAAGATGAAAATAAAATAGAAGTTGTTAAACATGTCAGCTTCAATATCCGGGGAGGAGAAATTCTGGCGATTGCAGGTGTATCCGGAAACGGGCAGACAGAACTTGCCGATGCCATTGCCGGGTTAATTCCAACTGATAAAGGAAAGATTCTTCTTAATGGCGTGGATATTACAGATATGGATATCCGCTCCAGAACACTTGCCGGAATGTCTTATATTCCTGAGGACCGTCAGAAATATGGCGTAATATTGGATGCAACATTGAGAGATAATCTGGCAATAAAAAATTATTATAAAGAACCCTTTGCAAAATCCGGATTCTTAAATTTTAAAACTTTTGATGAATATGCCGGTACTTTGATTGACAAATATGATATTCGAAGCGGTTCGGGGGCTAAAACGGTTGTCCGTTCCATGAGCGGAGGAAATCAGCAGAAAGCGATTGTAGGACGTGAAATCGAGCAGGAAGCGCCGTTTATGATTTTTGTTCAGCCAACCCGTGGACTGGATATCGGAGCAATTGAAAATATACATAAACAGATATTGGAAGAGCGGGAAAAAGGAAGAGCAATATTACTTATTTCTCTGGAACTGGATGAAGTTATGCAGCTTGCTGATACGATTGGCGTCATCTATAATGGTGAAATTCTAAAGATTGCGGATGCTTCGGAATTGACGACAAATGAGGTTGGCAGTTATATGATGGGAGTGAAGGAACATTGAAAGAACAAAAGAAGAAAAAGAAAAATATTCTTATGATATTTTGGGATTTTTTATCGAATGATAAAACAAGTTCTATTGCCATACCATTTGTCAGCATCGTTTTGAGTTTAATTGTGGCGGCGATTCTTTTAATTGCCCTTGGAAAAAATCCAATTGAAACTTTTGCAAGTTTTATCAGAGGCTGCGGATTTTTGCCAAAACCATCCTATGCCAGCGGAAAGGGTATGATTACGGATATCTTTTCATTTTTAGGCATTATGGCGCCGATGCTTATTGCATCTATCGGCGTTGTCATCGCAATGCGGGCTAATCTTTTTAATATCGGTGTTTCCGGACAAATGCTGGCTTCAGGATTTATTGCCACAGTGATTGTTGGATATAGTGATTTAAGTCCTTATATTGCAAAACCTGTTGCTGTGCTTATAGGTATTGTTGTAGGCGGACTTCTCGGTATGTTTGTGGGTGTATTAAAATATAAGTTTAATATTCATGAGGTTGTTTCAACTATTATTATTAATTATATTATCAGTTTAGTCACAGCCTTTTTTATCAACTCCTATTATTCGGACCCGGTAACTCGGACAACGCGAAGATGTTCCAATGCAGCAAGATTAATGCTGACAGATGTGAATATTGGGGGATATTCTATATCGATACCACTTGGAATTATTATCGCTGTCGCTGCAGTAATCGGCATAAAAATATTCCTGGAGAAAACTGTTTTAGGATTTGAATTAAAAAATGTCGGTTTGAACAAAGAGTGTTCCAGATATGCCGGTGTTAATGTCAATCGGAGTATCCTTGTCGCTATGGGATTATCCGGAGCTTTTGCCGGTCTTGCCGGAGTTACCTATTACCTTGGATATTATAATACAATTTATCCAAATGAATTGTCCAGCATGGGATATGACTGTATCGCGGTTGCGTTGCTTGGAAACAATAATCCGATTGGATGTATTTTTGCTTCATTTCTTATAACAATACTCCAGGCCGGCAGTGTATATATGAGTTCGACAATTGGAGTAAGTAAAGAAATTGCTTCGGTAATAACGGGAATTATTCTTCTCTTCAGCGCTTGCGGTGGATTTTTAATTTATATCGCAAAACGGCAAAAAGCAAAATGGAATGATTCAGAGAAGGAGGCAATGTAATGATAAATACAATTATTATTAATGGGTTATCTTTTGCGTTGCCGCTGTTTATTATGGCAATTGGCGGAATTTATTCAGAAAAGAGCGGCGTTACAATGTTGTGTATTGAAGGTTTTCAGGGATTCGGAGCCTTCTGCGGGGCATTTGCGGTAATTATTGCGCAGCAAAGTATCGGAGCTTCATCACCATGGTTGATTTATATTGCTTTGTTGGCAGCCATTATCGGTGGCATGGTATTTTCTGTTATTCATGCGGTTTTATGTATATTCCTTCGGGCAAATCAGGTTATCAGTGGTGTTGTTGTAAATATTTTGGCTTCCGCAGTGACAATTTTTGCAACAAGTATTATTAATGATGTGATTTTTAATAAACCGTCAAACTTATTTAATATCGGTGTGTCGCAAAAATATACAGTTTCCGGAATTTCTGAGATTCCTGTTTTAGGAGCATTTTTTAAAGACGTATACCCTTATGAAATAATTATTCTGATTATCGCAGGTATTATGAGCTATTTAATGTATAAGACAAAATTTGGCCTGCGTCTCAGGGCATGCGGAGAGAATCCTCAATCTGTGGATGCGGCCGGCGGAAGCGTCACAAAAGTACGTTTTATTTCAGTGATTTTATGCGGCGGATTATCAGGAATCGGCGGTATGTTTTTCGCCTATTCTATGGCTGGAAACTTTTCTGCCAGCATTTATTCAGGATATGGGTATCTGGCAATCGCCGCGTTGATTTTTGGAAACTGGGATATCTGGCGAACATTGGCAGTGTGTCTGTTTTTTGGCATCGCACGAGCCGGAGGCTATCAATTATGTCTCGTTATGGGATTATCAAGTAATTATTCGTTTTTATTCCAAACGATACCATATATATTGACCTTGGTATTACTTGTATTTTTCTCAAAATATAATCACCCTCCAAAGGCAACAGGTGAATTCTTTGATAAAGGAAAACGATAATAAAAGGAGGTTTTTTAATGATATTACAGGCTGAAAGGGAACTTTTGGTAGAATATGGAAAAAGAATGAGCAGAGAGAAACTCACTGCAGGAACCGGTGGAAATCTGAGTATTTATAATGCGGAGCAGGGGTTAATGGCAATTACTCCGTCGGGAATGGATTATTTTGAAATTTCCCCGGAAGATATTGTTGTTATGGACTTGGAAAACCATATTGTGGACAGTAATAGAAAACCGTCCAGCGAATGGGCATTACATACCGTATTTTATAAAAACAAGCCGGAGATTCGAGCTGTTGTTCATACACATCCAATCTATTCTACGATATTTGCAATTCTGAATAAGCCTTTAAAGGCAGTACATTATGCAATTGCGGACGCGGGAGTAGCCGAAGTGCCATGTGCGCCTTATCATTTATTTGGAACTGTGGAACTGGCTGAAGAAGCTATAAAAGCATGCGGAGACAGTAAAGCGGTTATACTTGCTAATCACGGACTTATAACCTGTGGAACAGATTTGGCGAGCGCTTATAGCCTGACATGCAATATGGAATTTGTGGCTGAGCTTCAATATCGGAGCATGAGCGTAGGAACGCCGGTTGTTTTAAATGATGAAGATATGAATCAGGTGCTTGAAAAATTTATGACTTATGGTCAGCCAGGCGGGAAAAAGGGATATTAAATATATAAGAAGTTATAATTCAAGAGGGCTGCTGTGAATAATACGGCAGCCCTCATTGATTTTTACAGAAATGTACATTATAATTTCTTTTATATATACATTTATATGTACAAACGGAGGTCTAGAGATGAGAGATATATCTTGCCATAGAATCAGCGATACTGTTCGCGATATGTGTATTCAGGCAACCCATTTTTTGTCAGATGATATGGCGGCTGCAATGAATCATGCGATAGAAACAGAAAAATCCCCTTTGGGGAAGCAGGTGTTAAAACAGCTTGAAGATAATCTGAAAATTGCGGGAGAAGAAATGATTCCGATTTGTCAGGATACGGGGATGGCTGTTTTGTTTGTGGAAATCGGACAGGAAGTACATATCATTGACGGTGTGTTGGAGGAAGCGATTAATGAAGGGGTCCGGCGGGGATATACGGAAGGATTTTTGCGTAAATCCGTGGTTGAAGACCCAATTTACCGTGTGAATACAAAGGATAATACGCCGGCTGTTATTCATTATCAGATGGTTCCGGGAGAAACTTTTAAAATAACTTTGGCGCCAAAAGGATTTGGAAGTGAGAATATGAGCCGGATTTGTATGCTTAAGCCGGCTGATGGCATTGAGGGTGTCAAAAAGGCCATTCTTGAAACTGTAGATGCAGCAGGTCCAAATGCCTGTCCGCCGCTGGTTGTCGGCGTTGGTATTGGGGGAGATTTTGAAAAATCCGCCTTAATGTCCAAACATGCGCTGACAAGAGAAGCCGGAAAACATTCGGAAATTCCATATGTCAGAGAATTAGAGACAGAAATGCTTGATAAAATTAATCAATTGGGAATTGGACCCGGAGGACTTGGCGGTACAGTGACAGCGATGGCTGTCAATATTGAAACTTATCCGACACATATTGCCGGCCTTCCGGTGGCTATTAATATATGCTGTCATGTGAACCGACATGTAACACGGGAATTATAAAAAATTTAAGGAGAAAGCAGAATGAAAAAACATATTGATGCACCCTTAAAGGATGAAACAATAAAAGAATTAAAATCAGGGGATTATGTTTATATCACCGGTACAATTTACACCGCCAGAGATGCAGCGCATAAAAGAATGTATGAATCTATGCTGGCAAATGAAGATATACCGATGAATCTGGAAAATAATATTATCTATTATATGGGGCCATCGCCGGCCAGGGAGGGTCGTCCGATTGGTTCAGCAGGCCCGACAACAAGCAGCCGGATGGATAAATACGCGCCAAAATTAATGGATTGTGGATTGAAAGGTATGATTGGAAAGGGAAAACGCTCCAAAGAAGTCGTGGAGGCCATTATTCGTAATAAAGCGGTTTATTTTGCTGCAGTCGGCGGCGCAGGAGCTTTACTGTCCAAAGCTATAAAAAAATCAACAGTGATTGCCTATGATGATTTGGGAACAGAGGCTATCCGAAAACTGGAGGTGGAGAATCTTCCGGCGATTGTAGTTATCGATTCGGAAGGAAATAACCTTTATGAAACGGTTGTGAAAGAGTATCGTCATATTTAGTTATTACTATATATAATATAAAATATGAGAAAAAAACTATATCTTGTGCTGTAAAAATTAAATAAAAAATATCATCAAAATAAGTTGACAATACTGGTAAAAATGTATTATAATAGACAAGCACTGAAAAAAGTGCGTTAAAAATTTCATAATTTTTAACAATTCGGAGAAGTACTCAAGAGGCCGAAGAGGTGCCCCTGCTAAGGGTATAGGTCGCTAACGCGGCGCGAGGGTTCAAATCCCTCCTTCTCCGCTTTGAATATAAAAAATATTCAAAATAAATTAAAAAAAGATGTTGACAAAAGAATAAAAATGTGTTATTCTATAAAAGTTGCACGAGAGAAAAAGCAACATCAAAAAAGACGAACATTGACAATTAAACAATAAAACAATCCCGAAAAG